>JAIDKM010000283.1 GCA_029051915.1 Alistipes sp.
GCATTTCGAGGATATCCGGCTCTTGATCGACGTGCTCAACAAATTGGTCGACCGAGGGAATACCGTTCTCGTCATCGAGCATAACCTCGACGTCGTCAAGGTCGCCGACCACATCATCGATATCGGCCCCGAGGGGGGTGTCGGCGGCGGCGAGGTCGTCGCGACGGGCACGCCCCACGACATCGCCCGATGCTCTCGCAGCCATACCGGGCAGTTCCTCAAAAAGATGGGCCTTTGAGCGGTTTTGTCCGCAAGAATCGTTATATTTGCGAAAACCAGATTTTGCGGACAATGAGAAAACTTTACGCGCTTTGTCTCTTCGCGGCTTTGGCCGCCGCCGGAGGTTGCAGGAAGGAGCCGGCTTCGGATCCGAATATCGCCGACCGGTTCGATCCTCTCTTCGCCCGGGAGTTGCAGAAACGCGGCTATGTCGCCGATGCAACCCGTATTACCGTCGGGGAGGTGGAGAATATCTCCAAGTTGGATCTTTACGGCGGCAGCAACTCCGGAGAGCTCGTCTCGTTGCAGGGCATCGAGTATTTTGCTTCGTTGGTGGAGCTGGATTGTTCGTTCAATCGACTGACGTCGTTGGATGTTTCCCGGAATCCGGCGCTGAAGACGTTATCCTGCGGTTATAATCGGTTGTCGGTGCTGGATGTCTCTCATAATCCCGCTTTGAGCGAGTTGGCTTGTTCCGGCAATGAACTCGCTTCGTTGGATCTTTCCCGGAATGCCTCTTTGGATGCGTTGTTCTGCGAGCATAACCGGCTGGCTTCGTTGGATATCTCCGCGAATACGGCTCTGACAGAACTTTCTTGCAATGCCAATATGCTCACGTCTTTGAATGTCTCCCGGAATACGGCTCTGACCGTGTTGTATTGTTTCTCCAATCGGTTGGCTGCGTTGGATGTCTCCCATAATTCCGCTTTGACTGAGTTGTATTGTTCCGACAATCTGTTGACGTCGCTGGATATTTCGCAAAACAGGGAGCTCTTTTATTTCGATTGCACGACCAATCCGGGCGACGGTTCCGTCTTCCCCGTAACTGCTTGGTTCGACAACGGTTCCGTTCCCGAAGGCAAAATCCCTTCCGGCCCCGGTTATTATGATTTCACGACCGGTAGCTGGCCGTATTACGACCGCGGTTCCGTAACCGTCGACTATCGCCAGGCAGAGTAGGGCTGTATTCCCGCTTATCATCGCGCAGGGCCGCTCCGGCCCTGCGTTTTTCGTTTCTCGGCCAGGGCTTCTTCTTCCGGCTCCGGCGTTGGCACCGATTTTGCAGTTTCTGGCCGTAACCAATCCTTTATGTGCTATGAAAAAAGCAGTTATTATCCTTGTCGGGCTGTTGTTCTGCGTCGCAGCCGTTACCGTCATCGCTCAGAAAAAGGTGCTCACGCCAAAAGAGGAGCGTCGCGAGGTGCGTGAAAAACGTCGTGCCGAGCGGATCGCCAGTTACGAGAAGATGATGGATTCGCTTATCCTTTCGCGCCACTTCCAGTTCAATCCCCAGACCATGCAGCGCCAGCCGGCGGGCCCCATGCGGCAGATCGTCAATCCGTCGTTCAACATCGGCATCTGGGACGGCACGGCCGACATCTGCCTGCCTTATATCAAGGGTTACGTGGCTCCTTATTACACGACCGTCATCAACTATACGATTCCCGACTTGCAGGGTTATACTTCCGAGCAGACCCACGAGGGCTGGATGGTAACTTTCACTACGTCGTTGTTCTCGGCTTCGACCTATACTTTCACGTTCGAAATCTTCTCTCGCACGGGCGGTGCCAATCTCACGATCACCAATCCCTGGTACAATCCCGTGGAGTATACCGGAACCATTTCGCAGCTTTATTAGCATGAAGTTTTCCGCAACGATCGGCGCCGCGCTGCTTGCAGCCGGTGCCGTTTTCGCACAGTCGCCGCAGTTTTCGATCACTACGTCCGGTGCCGACAGCATTCCGCAGACTACCGTCGTGCCCGTGCAGCAGGCTCCGGCCCGTATCGTCGAGCATACTACCGTCTACGAGGAGCCGACGCACCTCATGAGCCATGCCGAGCGGCGGGCTTATCGGGCCAAGCAGTATGCCGCCCGCATCGATTCGCTCGTGCAGTCGCGCAACTACCTCTTCTATCCCAACTCCATGCAGTCGTGGCCGCGCGGAGCGATCCGCTCGATCTATGCCGATTATTACTTTTTCGGGTTGTTGGTCGACCGGGTCGAGATGCACATGCCTGCCGAAGCGGGAGTCTCGCAGAATATGTGGGCGGTCAACCTCGATTCCGGCACGATCCGCGATTATCGCACGGAGCATTCTGCGTCCGGTTGGGAGGTCTCGTTCTCCTTTTCCGACGGCGATGCCGATTATCGGGCCGAGTTGTTCGTCTCTACCGTTACCGGCGAAACGTTGTTTTTGCTCGCAATGCCCGACGTTACTATGCGTTACGTCGGATGGCTTTGGGACAAGCGCATGGGCTCTCCCAGGTTCCGGCGGGCGGACTGACTTTCTTATTTCTTGTAAATCAATGCCACGGCCGTAACCGATACTCCTTCTTCGCGGCCTTCGAAACCGAGTTGCTCTGTGGTCGTAGCTTTGACCGATACCCGGTCATCGTCTACACCCATTGCACCGGCCAACGCCGCGCGCATCGCTTCGATGTGGGGACGGAGCTTGGGGCGTTGCA
>JAIDKM010000284.1 GCA_029051915.1 Alistipes sp.
TAGCTGACCCGGTAGAGGAGTTCTTCGCCCGGATGATAGAGCTGGGCGGAGAGCGGCCCGGAGAGCAGCAGCAGCGACAGAGCAAGAAGGATGCGTTTCATAGGCAACGGTTTTATCATCAAGGAACGTTCCATTTGCAAGGTTTATTACAGGATTGCAGCCATAATTTAGGTTCTGCGGCTCGATTCTTTCGCCGGTTCCGGGGCGTTTCGTTCGGTTATGAAATGCGCGAAAAGTCGGTTTCGCGGCGTCCCGAGTAGTTGCGGCGCAGTTCTTCGAGACCCTGGTTTTCCGGCCGCGCAAGCTCCGGATCGGCCGCCAGAATCTCGATGGCCACCTCGCGCGAGAGGGTCAGAATCTGCACGTCGGCCGTGGGGTTGGCGATCCGCAGGTCGAAGGAGATGCCGCTCTGCAGGGTGCCGTTCACGTCGCCCGCACCGCGCAGCTTGAGATCGAGTTCCGCCAGCCGGAATCCGTCGTTGGTCTCGCACATGGCGTCGAGGCGGGCCCGCGACTCTTTCGAGAGCTTCACGCCCGACATGAGGATGCAGTAGGATTGTTCGCCGCCGCGGCCCACGCGTCCGCGCAGCTGGTGCAGCTGCGAAAGTCCGAAGCGCTCGGCCGATTCGATCACCATTACCGTGGCGTTGGGTACGTCGACGCCCACCTCGATGACCGACGTGGCGACCATGATCTGCGCCTCGCCCGCCTTGAACTGGCGCATCGACTCCTCCTTGTCGGCCGGTTTCATCTTGCCGTGGCAGATCGTCGTAACGTATTCCGGCAATGGAAAGTCGCGCGAGATGGATTCGTAGCCGTCCGTAAGATCCTTGTAGTCCATCGACTCCGACTCCTTGATCAGGGGGTAGACCACATAGACTTGCCGGCCTTTCTTGATCTCCTGCTTCATGAAGCCGAAGAGGCGCAGGCGTGCCGCGTCGGTGTAGTGGACGGTCTTGATCGGCTTGCGGCCCGGGGGCAGTTCGTCGATCACCGAGACGTCGAGGTCGCCGTAGAGGGTCATGGCCAGCGTCCGCGGAATCGGCGTGGCGGTCATCACCAGCACGTGCGGCGGCCGGCGGTTCTTCGTCCAGAGCCGGGCCCGCTGCTCGACGCCGAAGCGGTGTTGTTCGTCGATGACCACGAATCCCAGGTTGGCGAACTGCACGCGGTCTTCGATCAGGGCATGCGTGCCGATCAGAATCTGCACCTCGCCCGAGGCGATGCCTTCGAGCGACTTGCGGCGTTCGCGCTGCTTCGACGAACCCGTCAGGATGGCTACCCGCACGTCGAGCCCTTCGAGCATGCGCGTGAACGTGGCGAAGTGCTGGCGCGCAAGGATCTCCGTCGGGGCCATCATGCAGGCCTGATAGCCGTTGTCCACGGCCAGCAGCATCGACATGAGCGCCACGAGGGTCTTGCCGCTGCCGACGTCACCCTGCAGCAGGCGGTTCATCTGGAAACCCGTGATCGTGTCGTTGCGGATCTCCTTGATGACGCGCTTCTGCGCTCCGGTGAGCGGAAAGGGCAGCTTGCCGTTGTAGAACGTGGTGAAGACACCCCCGACTTTCGGAAAGAGGAATCCGTCGCTCTTGGTCATGCGGGCCGTGCGGCGCGACTGCACGTTGAGCTGCACGCCCAGCAGTTCGTCGAATTTGAGCCGGTACTGCGCCTGTTTCAGCGCTTCGGGCGACTGCGGGAAGTGGATGTTGTAGTAGGCTTCGCGCAGCGGCATCAGCCCGTATTGCTTGCGGAGCGCTTCGGGTAGCAGCTCCTGAATATGATCTTTGGCCAGCGTCCAGGCCCGGCAGATGATTTGGTACATGCCTTTGGTGCCCAGTACGTTGGAGAGCTTCTCGGTCGAGGGGTAGATGCCTTGCATGCCGCTTTCGACCTTGCGCGAGAGGGCTTGTTCGATCGTCTCCAGCTCGGGATGGGCCATCGAGAGTTCGCCGCGGTAGAACGACGGGCGCCCGAAGATCAGGTATTCGCGGCCTTGCTCGATGCGTTTTTCGATCCACTTGATTCCCTGGAACCATACCAGCTCGGCCGATCCCGAGGGATCCTGCACCCGCACCGTGAAGCGGCGTTTGCGGCCTTCGCCGGCATAGGAGACTCCCACGACGCGGCCCCGGAACTGCACGAGGGCCGGGGCGCCTTCCGTGATTTTGGCGATGCGGTAGATCTTCGTGCGGTCGATGTAGCGGGTCGGGAAGTGGCGCAGCATGTCGCCGACGGTGCGGACATGAAGCTCCTGATCCAGCAGCTTCGCCCGCGCCTCGCCTACGCCCGGCACAAATTGAATATTGCTTTCCAGCATGTTCACGGAGTCAAAGATACGAATAAGCTGAATACAAAACCAAACTTGTTTGGATTTTGTTGAGGCGAAGTATCTTCGGCGTGAGCCAAAGTTCGAATAAGTCGAGAGCAGAAGCAAGTTTACTTGCGCTTTGCCGAGCGGTAGTATCTTCGGCGCCCGGCTGAGGGCCGGGGTTACTCGGAAGCGGTGCCGGCGCGGCCGGGCAGGAACCGTTCCTGAAGAGATTGGAAGAGAATGAACAACACGGGCACGACGAAGAGCAGCGCTGCCGTTCCGGCCAGCATGCCGCCCACGGTTCCCACTCCGACGGAGATGTTGCCGTTGGCACCGACGCCCTGCGCGAACATGAGCGGCAGCATGCCGAA
>JAIDKM010000285.1 GCA_029051915.1 Alistipes sp.
GCTCTCGGATGCCGTGGAGATGGGCTATACCTTTTTCGACACGGCCGAGGTCTATGGCACGGCCGACCGTCCGCACGACAACGAAGAGCTGCTGGGGCGGGCTTTGCGACCGCTGCGCGACCGCATCGTCCTCGCTACGAAATTCGGTCTGACGTTCGATGCGCCCCATGCAGCGGGGCCGCATGCCCTGATTCCCGATTCGCGCCCGGCGACCATTCGCCGCTCGGTCGAGGAGTCGCTGCGTCGTCTGCGCACCGACCGCATCGACCTCTATTATCAGCACCGCATCGACCCGAAGGTCGAACCCGAGGAGGTGGCCGACACGATGGCCGACCTGATCCGCGAGGGCAAAATCCTCCACTGGGGTATTTCGGAGGCGACCGAAGAATATCTGCGCCGCGCCCACAAGGTCTGTCCCGTCACGGCCGTGCAGAACCGCTATTCGATGATGGCGCGCCGGCACGAGGCGCTGTTCCCCGTGCTCGAAGAGTTGGGTGTGGGCTTCGTGGCTTTCTCGCCGCTGGCCAACGGACTGCTGACGGAGTGCTACACCGCCGACACGCGGTTCGACACAGCGACCGACTACCGCGCTTCGATGCCGCAGTTCCGCCCGGAGAGTTTCGAGCAGAACCGCACGCTGTTCGCGCTTGTCGACCGCTTGGCGGAGGAGCATCGTGCCACGCCGTCGCAGATCGCGCTGGCGTGGATGATGAACAAACGTCCGTGGATCGTGCCGATTCCCGGAACGCGCCATCTGTGCCGGCTGAAAGAGAATATCGGAGCCGCCGACATCCGTCTGACCGCTGCGCAGGTGCAGTCCATTGACAAAGCCCTCGCGACGATGCCGATGAGCGACGTATTCGGAGGATCGCCTATTAAAAAATAGTTTATGAAACCGAAAGTAATCTGTCATATCATGAGTTCCGTCGACGGGCGGTTGCTCAACAGCCGTTGGACGGAGCCGTTCGACGGTACGCCTGCCTCGGCGCTGTTGCAGGTCTATGCCGCCATCGGCCGCGAATTGGGCACGGACGCATGGATGTTCGGAAAGAACACCCTCCGTGCCGCATTTTCCTATAAATTCGCTGTCTCCGGCCGTCCCGTACAGCCGGATACTCCCGCCGGATTCGTCGGCGAACGCCGTGCGGAGCGCATGTTCGTCGT
>JAIDKM010000286.1 GCA_029051915.1 Alistipes sp.
GTAAATCTGCCATAATATCGAATTGAAAATCACGACCTGCCCGAAAGAACGGAGCGGGACGAAATTCAATTTTTCAATTTTAATTTTTCAATTTTAATTTCTGCCAATGCGTCGGCCATGCTGTCGTGCACCTGCTGTGCGAGCTCGTGGATCTCGGTAGAGACGACCCGCTCGACCGGCACGGGCGGCAAGACGCGGATCGTGATGCGGTTGCCCCAGTTGAAGAGGAGGTTCTTCCGGATAAGCGAAGCCGTGCCGTCGAACACCACGGGCAGAATTTCGACGCCGGCCTCCTTGGCCAAGGCGAAAGCCCCGGTTTTGAAACGGTGGATCTCGCCGTCCTTCGACCGTGTACCCTCGGGAAAAACGGCCACGGAAGCGCCGCGGCCGAGCCAGACCCGTCCTTTCTGCACCATCTGCTCCTTCGCCTCGGCGGCACGGCCGCGGTCGATGCAGATGTCGCCGTGCAGGACGAGGAACTGCCCGAAGAAAGGCACCCGGAAGACCTCGCGCTTCGACACCCACCGGAAATTGAGCGGCAGATAATAGAGCGTCGGGATGTCGATCACCGTATTGTGGTTCAAGACGATGACGTAACTTTTATCCTTGTCGACGTACTCGCGGCCGATGACCCGCTGCCGCCAAAACGGAGGAATGAAGAAGAAGATCCGCACCAAAATACGCGACAGTTCGTGCACCGTGCGGCGAGCCCGGTCGAACGGCCAGCAGACGACCAGCGCGACGGCCGACAGCACCATGAAAACGGTGCATAACGCGATCAGAAAGAGATAATATAAAGCACTCAACATGATGTTCGGAATGAAGAACAGCTACTCAATATCGGGCAAATTTAGGAAAATTTTTTCGGAAACAAGAGGACGGAGCTCCGAGACTTTTCAACAAAATTTCGACGGGGCAGTCTGAAAAATCGCCCCTCCGAACGACGAAAAGAAGATTTCCGCCATATATACAAGGTGTCGAAAAAATTCTGCAAAAACATGTACTATGTATTGCATAGTACAAATAAAATTATCTATCTTTGCGACGTAAAGAAATAACGAACAGAAAATATTCAAAACGGAAAGATATGAAAAGACTGACGATTCTGATCGTAGCGATGATTCTGGCCATACTGAAAGCGATGGCGGCACAACTCTGCCCCACCACGGGTCGGGTGATAACCGAACAAGGCGACGCCGTGGAGTATGCGACGGTGGTGCTGCTGTGCGACGGCCGGCAAGTAACGGGCATGGCGACCGACACCGAAGGGCGTTTCGCACTGGATGTGCCGGCCGGCGACTACACCCTCTCGATCCAATACGTGGGATTCGAACCCGTGATGCGGGAAGTGCGCATCGACCAAGCGAACGACCTGGGCGACTTCACGCTGACGAGCGCCCCGACGCAGATCGACGACGTAGTGGTAACGGGCCAGCTGATCCGCCGCGAAGCCGACCGTTTCGTGGT
>JAIDKM010000287.1 GCA_029051915.1 Alistipes sp.
ACGAATCCCTTCTTCTCGAGGATACGCACCACGGTCGACACGGTGTTGTAGGCCGGTTTGGGGTCGGGCATCGCATCCAACAGATCGTTGACCATCGACGGCCCTTTGCTCCAAAACAGCTGCATGATTTCGAGTTCGGCCCGCGTCAGCTCCTGCGGCCGGGATTTCGTATTTTTGGTCTCTTGCATAACTATATTTTTAGTTGATCGTGATGCAAATATAAAACTAAACTTTTAATTTCACAACTATTTTTATAGTTTATTTGGCAGGATAAGGACTTTTTGCGTTTGGGAACCGCTCGGACAATGATCCTGAACCGTCTGCCTCGGCAGCCGGAAACTCAGCGGAAAAGCGACGGAGCAGAGAAGTAGCAAGGCGGAAAGCGGCGGGGATGGGAAGGCAAAGCGACTGAAGAAAGGTCAGGGCGGAATAGCGGGTGAAAGGAACCAAGGGAACGGCAGGCGCAGCAGAAGCAGCGGGGAAAGCGGGGACAATCGGGCCTTATCCCGGGCACAAGCAGGACATTGCAACCCAAAGAAAAAAGGCACTCCCTTCGGAATGCCTTTTTTTCTGTCGATCGGGGAACTACTCCAGCTTGAGGTCTTTTTTGATGCCCTCGATCTTGGCGTCGAGCTGGGCGAGGGTAGCGTCGAAGTCGGCGACGGAAGCCAGCGGAGCCTTGACGCCGAAGTAGAACTTGATCTTGGGCTCGGTGCCCGACGGACGCACGGAGACGATCGTACCGTCCTCGGTGAACCACTGGAGGACGTTGCTCTTATCCTGCTCGATAGGCGTTGTAGCGCCGGACTTCAGATCGGTCTGCTCCAGCGAGAGGAAGTCGTTGATCCGGACGACGGGCGACCCGAGGATCGTTTTGGGCGGGGTAGCGCGGAAGTCGACCATCATCTTCTGGATGAGCTCGGCGCCCTCCTTGCCCTTGCGGACGACCGAGACGAGGCCCTCGCGGAAAAAGCCGTACTTGACGTAGAGCTCCTGCAACCACTCGTAGAGCGTCAGGCCCATGGTATCCATAGCCCAAGCAGCGGCCTCGGCCGCGAGCGAACAAGCCGACACGCCGTCCTTGTCGCGCACGTAATCGCCGGCGAGGTACCCGAACGACTCCTCGCCGCCGCCGATATACTTGGCCTTGCCCTCGTTCTCGCGGATGATCTTGGCGATGTACTTGAAACCGGTGAGGCAGTCGTAGCACTTGACGCCGAAGTGATCGGCGACGGCATTGGCCATCTGCGAAGTAACGATGGTCTTGACGACGTACTGCTTGCCGTCGAGCTTACCCAACTCGGCCCACCGGGTGAGCTGGTAGCTCATGAGGAGCACGAGCGTCTGGTTGCCGTTCAACAAAACGTACTCGCCCTTCTTGTTGCGCAGAGCGACGCCGATACGGTCGGAGTCGGGATCGGTAGCCAAAACGAGATCGGCGCCCTCCTTAGCGGCGAGGTCGATGGCCATAGCCATGGTTTTGCGCTCCTCGGGGTTGGGAGACTCGACGGTGGGGAAGTTGCCGTCGACGACCGACTGCTCCTTGACCATGATGACGTTGGTGAAGCCGAACTTCTTCAAAGAAGCGGGAACGAGCCGCACGCCGGCGCCGTGCATGGGCGAGTAGACGATCTTCATGTCGTGGTGCTTGCGGACGCTCTCGGGCGAGAGGGACAACTCGTGCACCTTATTAAGATAGATCTCGTCGAACTTCTCGTCGA
>JAIDKM010000288.1 GCA_029051915.1 Alistipes sp.
AAGCTCAACGTCGCCGCCATGCACTCCGACCTCGAGCAGCTCCAGCGCGAGGAGGTCATGCTCGCTTTCAAGAACAACAAGGTCAATATCCTCGTCGCCACCGACATCGTCGCCCGCGGCATCGACATCGAGGACATCGGCTTGGTCATCAACTACGACGTGCCCCACGATCCCGAGGATTATATCCACCGCATCGGTCGTACGGCTCGCGCCGCCGCTACCGGCAGCGCCATCACGTTCGTCTGCGAGGAGGAGCAGGGCAAGTTCCACCAGATCGAGAAGTTCATCGAGCGTGAGATCCGCAAGGCCGACTTGCCCGCTTCGGTGGGCGAGGGGCCCAGGTATGCGCCCGCCGAGAACCATGGAAAGGGCCGCCGCGGCCGTTCCGGGGCTGGTTCCCGCGGCCGGGGACGGAAGCAGGACAGACCGAAATCCGCCGCTCCGAATGCCGCTCCGGACGTTTCCGGCGATAGCAACCACGCTTCCGGACGGGGCGAGGGCAACCGCGGTTCACGCGATCGCAGACGGCGCCATCGCGGCGGCCGCAACCGCAACCGGCATTCCGGTTCCGAGCCTTCCCGGTCGCCTCAGGGCAGTAATTCTTAGTTCGGTTTTCACATCTCGGCCACTTTTTCCGGGCGTTTGTCCCACGCCGGATGCGCCGGGTCGGGGGCATCGAGCGCTTCACGCAGGTCTATTCCCAGCGCGCGGGCCACTCCTTCGCCGTAGGCCGGATCCGCATAATAGCAGTTGCGGACATGGCGTTGTTTGATGAATAGCTTCGCGTCGCCCATCGCACGGGCCGTGTTGGCGCACGTCGCCGCTTGGTCGGCCGGGGTCATCAGACGCCAGAGTTTGCCCGGTTGCGTGTAGTAGTCGTCATCGAATTCGCGTTCATCATAGTTGTCCGCCGGCCCGTCCACTGACAGGGGCGGTTCTTTGAGCGCCGGGGTCTCGCTCCATTCGCCGTAGCTGTTCGGTTCGTAGGCCGGCGTCGCTCCATAGTTGTCGTCCGTGCGCATCCGGCCGTCTCGGTGGTAGTCGTGTACCTCCGTTCGGGGGCGGTTCACCGGTATGCGGCTGTAGTTCACTCCCAGACGGTAGCGTTGGGCGTCTCCATAGGAGAACAGACGGCCTTGCAGCATCTTGTCGGGCGAGAGGCCTATGCCTTCCACTACGTTCATCGGGTTGAAGGCCGCTTGTTCCACTTCCGCATAGAAGTTTTCCGGGTTGCGGTTCAGTTCCAGAATGCCTACGTCCCGCAGCGGGAAGTCGCCATGATACCATACTTTCGTCAGGTCGAACGGGTTGATATGGTAGGTGCGGGCTTCTTCTTCGCTCATCAGTTGTACTTGCATCAGCCAGCGGGGGTAGTCTCCCCGTTCGATCGCTTCGAACAGATCGCGTTGGTTCGATTCGCGGTCTTTGGCCACGACCGCTTCGGCTTGTTTGTCCGTCAGGTTTTCGATTCCTTGCAGCGTCCGGAAATGGAACTTCACCCACGTGCGGCGGTTCCGGGCATCATAGAAGCTGTAGGTGTGGCTGCCGAATCCGTGCATGTGGCGGAACGAGCGGGGTATGCCTCGGGGCGACATGGTGATCGTTACTTGATGCAGGGCTTCGGGCAGGAGCGTCCAGAAATCCCAGTTGTTGTCTACGCTGCGCATGCCCGTGCGGGGGTCTCGTTTGATCGCATGGTTCAGATCGGGGAACTTCAGGGGATCGCGCAGGAAGAATACCGGGGTGTTGTTTCCCACCAGATCCCAGTTTCCCGCATCGGTGTAGAATCTCAGGGCGAATCCGCGGATGTCTCGTTCGGCGTCGGCCGCTCCGCGTTCTCCGGCCACCGTCGAGAAGCGGGCGAATACGTCGGTTTTCTTGCCCACCGCCGCAAAGAGCGAGGCTCTCGTGTAGCGCGTGATGTCGTGCGTTACCGTGAATGTTCCGTAGGCTCCCGAGCCTTTGGCGTGCATGCGGCGTTCGGGGATCACTTCGCGGTCGAAGTGGGCCAGTTTCTCTATGTACCACGGGTCTTGCAGCAGCACAGGGCCCCGGGGCCCCGCGGTCTGTATGTTTTGGTTGTCGGCTATCGGACGGCCGTTTTCGGCCGTCAGGCGTTTCTTGCGGTTTTCCATCGTTTCGTCGTTTTCGGTTTTTTTCGGCATTCTCTCCAAAATCGTGCCCGAACTTTTCTCCGGACGGTTTCCGCATGAAACATGTCGATTCGTTTGCCACTGCGCACGGTTTGTGTTATCTTTGTCGCCGCAATGCAATCCGCCGTTCCATGAAAATTCTCATTCTCAACGGCCCCAACCTCAATTTGCTGGGGCGCCGCGACCCCGATGTCTACGGGTCTCGTTCTTTCGACGATTACTTCGGTTCGTTGCAGGCCGCTTTTCCGCAGTGTCGGTTCTCCTGCTTCCAGTCCAACGTCGAGGGCGAGTTGGTCGACGCCGTCCAGCAGGCCGAGGGGGTCTACGACGGCATCGTCTTCAACGCCGGGGGGTATACCCATACTTCCGTCGCCTTGCGCGACGCCGTGTCGGCCGTCTCGGTGCCCGTCGTCGAGGTGCATCTCTCTTCGATCCTCGCCCGCGAGGAGTTCCGTCGCGTCTCGTTGCTCGCTCCCGTCGTCATCGGGTCGATCATGGGCTTCGGGCTCGATTCTTATCGGCTCGGGGTCGAGGCTTTGCTCCTCAGGGTTTGATTTCGTCGTCCGCTTCTAATCTCTCTTATCTATGAATAGTTTGAAAAAAACCAAGATCGTCGCCACCATGTCCGACTTCCGGTGTACCGAGGAGTTCGTGCGCAGCCTCGCCGCTGCCGGTATGGACGTCGTGCGCATCAACTCCGCACACGTCTCCGAGCAGGGGGCTTCGCATATCGTCGACACGGTGCACCGCGTCGATCCTTCCATTCCCGTGATGATCGATACCAAGGGGCCCGAGATCCGGGTTACGTCGCTCGCCGAGGAGTTCGGCGAGCGCATCGAGTTCCGCGCCGGCGACCGCGTCTCGGTGCGGGGTTCCGACGGTTCCGACGCCACTACCCGGGAGACCGTCTTCTTGAACGTGCCGGGCATCGTCCGCGACATTCCCGTCGGCGCTCGGTTGTTGATCGCCGACGGCGAGGTCGAGTTGCGCGTCGTCGACAAGAGCGACTCCGAGTTGTCTTGCGAGTTCCTTCGCGACGGGGCCCTTCGTTCCCGCAAGAGCGTCAACGTCCCCGGCGTGTCGATCGATCTGCCTTCGGTTACCGAGAAAGACCGGCGGTTCATCGAGTGGGCCATCTCGCACGACGTCGACTTCATCGCTCATTCGTTCGTGCGGAGCGTCCGCGACTTGCAGGCCGTGCAGGCGATCCTCGACGCACACGGCAGCCCCATCAAGATCATCTCCAAGATCGAGAACCAGGAGGGCCTCGACAACATCGACGAGATCATCGAGGCTTCCTACGGCATCATGGTCGCCCGCGGCGACTTGGGCGTCGAGTTGCCCGCCGAGGCCATTCCCAATGCACAAAGACGCATCGTCGAGAAGTGCATCGCGGCCAAGCGGCCCGTCATCATCGCCACCCAGATGCTCTATTCGATGGTTCATTCTCCGCGGCCTACGCGCGCCGAGGTGAGCGACGTCGCCAGCGCCATCTACGAGCGGGTCGACGCCGTCATGCTCTCCGACGAGACCGCTATGGGCGACTTCCCCGTCGAGTCCGTCTCTACGATGGCCCGCATCGCTCGCGAGATCGAGCGGGACGAGAGCCATTTCAAGCCCATGATCGACATGGACATGATCTCCGTCAACCACGAGATCACGGCCCAGTTGGCTCGTTCGGCCGTGAGGGCTTGCACCAACTTGCCCGTCCGCTACGTCGTCCTCGATACCAAGACCGGTCGTACCGGGCGTTATCTCGCCGCTTTCCGCGGGCAGCGGGCCGTCGTCGCCGTTTGTTATTCGTTGCATGCCCAGCGCATCCTCGCCCTTTCTTACGGCGTCGTGCCCATTCTCCGCAAGCAGGAGTTGCGCGACCGTTACCACTTCCTCTCCGACGCCATGGAGCTCATCGGGCAGCACGACCGCCTCGACGACAGCGACTTGCTCGCCATCGTGGGCGGCAGCTTCGGCCCCGACGGGGGTGCTTCCTACGTCGAGATCGCCGACGTCGGGCGTATCCGCAGTCGTAACCGGCAGGCTTCGGCTTGCACTTCTTTGTAGCGGGTTTTGGCCGGCGAGCTCAGAGATTCCGTCGCGCGGGGCGTCGCGTGGTCGGTCGCCGAGAAGATCGGTACGATGCTCTTGCAGGCAGGGGTGTCGATCGTCGTCTTGCGTCTGTTGATGCCCGACGACTTCGGCGTCATCGCCGTGCTCACGGCTTTCGCGGCTTTCGCATTGGCGGTCGTCGACAGCGGGTTTTCGCAGACTCTCATCCGGCGGCCCGACCCTGCGCCCCAGGATTATCGCGCGGTCTTTTTCTTCAACATCGCCGCTTCCGTCGGGGCTTACTTCCTGCTCGTCGGACTCGCTCCCGTCGTGGCTTCGTTCTACGGAATGCCCGTCATCGTCCGCCTCGCGCCGGTCTTCTTCCTCTTGTTGCCCGTCAATGCGTTGTGCGTCATCCAGCATACCATCTTCACCCGGCAGTTCCGCTTCGACCTCTTGTCGAAGATCACTTTCGTCTCGTCGCTCGTCAGCGGTCTGTTCGCCATCGGCTTGGCCGCCGCCGGGTGCGGGGTGTGGGCTTTGGTCGCTCAGCGGGTCTCCCAGATGGCCGTGCGGGCTCTTTTGTTGTGGTCTCTGAGCGAGTGGCGGCCGCAGGGCGGGGGCTTGTGCTTCGTTCCTTTGCGTTCGATGGCTCCCTATAGCTTCAGTTTGTTGGCTTCCGACCTCATTTCGGCCGTTTACAACAAGATCCCGCAGCTCTTCATCGGGCGCCTCTATTCCGCCGATACGCTCGGGTTCTTCGACCAGGCCGTCAAGCTCAAGGATCTGCCCCTCACTTCCGCCATGACCGCCGTGCAGGGGGTTACTTTTCCCGCTTTGGCCCGCATCTCCGATAGCGGGCCGAAGTTCGCCGAAAGTTACCGGCAGGTCGTCTCCGTCGTCGCCTACGTCTTGTTTCCCGTCATGCTCGGGTTGTCGGCCGTCTCCGAGGATCTGTTCGTCGCTCTGCTCGGCAGCAAGTGGTTGCCTACGGTTCCTTATTTCCGGACGATCTGCTTCGCCGGGCTCTTTTATCCCGTCGCTATGGTCGCTTATAACATCTTGAAGGTGCGGTGCAGCGGGCCCGAGATCTTCCGGCTCGAAATCATCAAGAAGGTCGGCATGACGCTCATCCTCGTCTTGACCATTCCGCGGAGCGTGCAGGCCGTCGTATGGGGATTGGTCGTTTTCTCTTTCTTCGAGATGACGGTCAACGTCGGGGCTTCGTTGCGCGTCTCGGAGCTCTCCGCTCGGCGGTTCTTGCGGACGTTGCTTCCCGTCGTCTTCGTCTCCGCGGTCATGTTTTTCTGCGTCCGCGGCGTCTCTCTGTTCTCGCCCGAGGCGGGGGTTTTGCGGCTTTGCATCAGGATCTTCGTCGGGGTCGGGGTCTACCTCTTGCTCTCGGCGCTCTTTCGGTTGGAGGCTTTTTCCGCATGCCTCTCCATCTGCCGGCGGCAGTTCGGGTTCCACCAGAAATAGTCAGAATAGAAAAAGGCCCATAAGGGCCTTTTTTCCTTTTTCGTTCGTTCCGAACCGTCGGATGCGTCCGTCCGTTGTCTCCGCGGCGCCCGTCTTTCTTTCTCTGCCAGGGCTCCTCTCTTGTCCGCGGCGCCCGTTGTCTCCGCGGTGCCCGCTTCTTTCTCTGCCAGGGCTCCTCTCTTGTCGGCCCCGTCTTTTCCGAAGCCGCCGCCCCTCTCGTCCGGGGCTTTATTTGTATTCTTTCGGTTCGATGATTCCGCGCAGCACCACCAGCGCATTGAGTGCCAGCGCTTCCAGTTCGTTTTCGCCAGGGTATACCGTTACGGGGGCTATGAATTCGCAGCGTTCACGGATCGATTCCACAATCGGTTCATTGTAGGCAATGCCTCCCGTCAGCAGGATGCCGTCCACCTTGCCCGCCAGTGCCGCCGCCATCGCTCCGATCTGCTTCGAAATGTTGTAGCACATCGCATCCAGTACCTTCGCGGCCCGGTCGTCTCCTTCGCGGATCCGTTCCATCACTTGCATCACGGAGTTCGTGCCCAGCAGGGCCACCAGACCTCCTTTGCTCGATATGAACTTCAGCAGTTCTTCTTTGGTGTATTTGCCCGAGAAGCAGACTTTTATCAGTTCGGCCGAGGGGATGTTCCCCGCACGGTCGGGTGCGAAGGGGCCGTCTCCGTCCAGGGCGTTGTTCACGTCCACTATGCGGCCTCGGCGGTGCGCCGCCACGGATATTCCGCCGCCCATGTGGGCTACTATCAGGTTCGTCTCTTCGTATTTCCGGCCCGTTTTTTCGCAGTGCAGACGGGCTATGGCTTTTTGGTTCAGGGCATGGAAAATCGGCTTGCGCGGGCACATCGGCATGCCGGTGATGCGGGCCACGTCGTCCATTTCGTCCACCACCGGCGGGTCGGCTATGTAGGCTTTCACTTTGGCCATGTGGGCGATTTGGGCCGCCAGCAGGCCTCCCAGGTTGCAGGCGTGCTTCATCTGAGCGTTCCGCAGGTCGTAGCGCATGCGGGAGTTCACTTCGTATACTCCCGCCGTTACCGGGCGGATCAGACCTCCGCGGCCGATCACGGCCGAGAGTTCCTTGATGTCGAATCCGTTGTCCCGCAGGGTCTGAAGAATCAGCCCGCGGCGCCAGTCCAGTTGGTCGATCACGTTTGCGAATCGCGATACTTCTTCGGTCGTGTGGCGCAGGGTCGATTCCAGCAAAGGCCGCTCCTCTTCATAGAGGGCGACCTTCGTGGATGTAGAGCCGGGATTTATCGCTAAGATTTTGTATTTCATAGTGTCTCGGTTCTTGTCGGTGGTTCGGGCCGGGGCCCGGGTTTCTTTATCGGGCTGCCAGACAGGCCAGTGCTATCGAGTAGAGCTTGGTCTTGCTGCTGTCTCCGCGCGAGGTCAGCACGCACGGCACCTTCGTGCCCATGACCATCGCCGCCAGTTCTCCGCCGCAGAGGTGGGTCGTCGATTTGAAGAATACGTTCGCCGACTCCAGGTTGGGGAACAGCAGACAGTCGGGGTCTCCGGCTACCGACGATCCCTTGACTTTCTTGTGTTCGGCCACTTCTTTGAAAAGGGCTACGTCCAGCGACAGGGGGCCGTCGACGATCACGTTGCCCAGTTGTCCGCGGTCGGCCATCTTGGCCAGCAGGGCTCCTTCCGTCGAGCTGCTCACGTTGGGGAGCACTTGTTCCGACGGGGCGATGCACGCAATCTTCGGGGTCTTGATTCCCAGGAGGTTGGCCGTCTGCGCAAGATAGGCTATCTGTTTTTGTTTTTGTTTGAAGTCCGGTTGGGGGATCACCGCTACGTCCGACATGATGAGCAGTTTGTGGTAGCAGGGCATCTCCGAGATCGATACATGGCTCAGCACGCCTTTCGGGGGGAAGAGTCCCGCGTCTTTGTTCAGGATGCCGCGCATGTACTTGTCCGTCGACACCAGGCCTTTCATCAGCACGTCGGCATTTCCCGCCACTACGGCCGCTACGGCTTGTTGTACGCACTTCACATCGTTTTTCTCGTCTACAATGTTGAATGCCTTGAAGTCTATGTTGTTTTCTCGGCATACTTGTTCGATCACTTCCTTGTCTCCGTAGAGGGTCGGTTCCACCAGTCCCTCTTCGTACGCTGCATATACCGCTTCCAGCGTGTGCGAGTCTTGACCGTAGGCTACGGCCAGACGTTTTTTGCCTTTCTTTCTCGCCTCTTCGACGATCTCCGTAAGATGTTGAATCATAATCGCAGTTATTTTTTCGTTTCGTTTTTTCTTTCTTCGCGACAGGGTTTATTTCACAAGATCGTACGTGTCCGTCGCAATCATCAGTTCTTCGTTGGTCGCCACCACGGCTACTTTCACTTTCGAGTCGGCGGCCGAAAGGATCTTGTCTTCTCCGCGGGTACCGGCGTTGGCTCCCTTGTCGAAGCGTACACCCATGAATTCCAGGCCCGTGCAGACCGTCTCGCGCATTTCGCACGAGTTTTCGCCCACACCTCCCGTGAATACGATCAGGGCTGCGCCGCCGATCTCGGCTGCGTATTGGCCTATGAATTTCTTGATGCGGCCATAGTACATGTCGCGCGCAAGAATCGCCCGGGGGTTCCCTTCATCGTAGGCTCGGTCTATGTCGCGCATGTCGCTCGACAGATCCGTCAGACCCAGTACGCCCGATTTCTTGTTCATCATCGTGTCCAGTTCGGCGTAGCTCAGGCCTTCTTTTTCGCCGATGAACGTGATCGCGCTCGCGTCCACTTGTCCGCAGCGGGTTCCCATCACCAGACCGTCCAGGGGCGAGAATCCCATCGACGTGTCGTACGACCTGCCGTTCAGCACGGCCGTTACCGAGGCTCCGTTTCCGATGTGGCAGGTGATGATCTTCGAGCGGTCGTAGTCCAGTCCGGCCAGTTCGGCGGCCGCACGGGCTACGTATTTGTGGCTCGTGCCGTGGAATCCGTATTTGCGCACCCGGTATTTCTCATAGTATTCGTAGGGGAGTGCGTACATGTAGTTCACCGCAGGAATCGTCTGGTGGAACGAGGTGTCGAATACCGTTACTTGGGGCACTCCGGGGAGTACTTGGTCGATGGCATGGATTCCTTCCAGACTCGCCGGGTTGTGCAGAGGCGCAATTTGGCAGAGCGAGCGGATCTTTTCTTTCGTGTCGTCGTTCACCAGACAGCTCTGGGGGAAGTATTCGCCTCCGTGGGCTACGCGGTGGCCGACGGCTTTCACTTCCGAGAGCGATGCGATCACTCCGTGTTCGGGGTCGGTCAGGGCTTCCATCACCAGTTCGATTCCCGTCGTGTGATCGGGGATCGGGCGGTGGAGTTCGAACGGGTTTTTGCCCACCGGTTTGTGTGTCAGGTCGCCTTCCGGCAGACCGATTCGTTCTACAAGACCTTTCGCAAGCAGTTTGCTCGCAGCGTCTTCCATGTCGATCACTTGGTATTTGATCGACGAGGATCCGCAGTTCAGTACCAGTATTACCATTTTTTTTTCGTCTTATGTTTTTTTAATGTCGTATCTCTCTTCCCAACTCCCGGACGCTTTCCCGGCCCTTCGTCTTCTCGACTCCCGCTTCGCTTCCGGCTCCATCTTCACGGCGCTTCGTCTTCCCGGACGCTTTTTCGGCCCTTCGTCTTCTCGACTCCCGCTTCGCTCCCGGTTCCTTCCTGGCTCCGCTTTCCCGCTTCGCTCCCCGGTCGATTTCTCGGCCCTCCGGTTACAATCGGTAAGATAAATGTAGCGCTTTTTTTATAATCGTGCAAATTTACTCATAAAATAGTTCCG
>JAIDKM010000289.1 GCA_029051915.1 Alistipes sp.
GGATCAAGACTGGATACCGGTCTCCAAGAGCTGGCGGCTCAACGAAAAACATTACGGCTCGCTGCAAGGGCTGAACAAACGGGAGACGGCCGAGAAATACGGCGACGAACAAGTGCTTGCCTGGCGCCGCAGCTATGATGCGGCGCCCGAACCCCTGGCGGCCGACGATCCGCGCAGCCCGTACGGCGATCCCCGGTATGCCGGAGTGCCTCTTGCCGAACTGCCCCTGACGGAGTCGCTGGCGCAGACCGTGGCGCGGACGCTGCCCTACTGGCACTGCGAGATCCTGCCGGCGCTGGCCGACCATGACGCCCTGCTGGTCGTGGCTCACGGAAACAGCCTCCGCGGCATTGTGAAGCATCTGAAAGGAATCGGCGACGACGCCATTGCCGAACTCAACCTGCCGACGGCCGTGCCCTACGTATTCGAATTTGACGAAGGACTCCGCTGTGTGAACGACTATTTTCTGGGAGACCCCGACGCGATTGCAGCCGCGATGGGTGCCGTGGCTGCGCAAGGCCGCAAGTGAAGAAGCGATTCCGACCCCGAATACCTAAAAATAGGGAACGCCACGAACTCTGTTTCCCAACTATATGCGATTGCGGGATTTTTTGTGCGCCGCTAATTTTGCAGCGCAAAACAAACAGAAAAACCCATGCGATCCAAAATTACGCTATTGTTTGCGGCCGCGCTGCTGGCCCTGCCCGTATCGGCGCAGGACGACGGAACCGACGCCGTGTCGGGAGCGACCCGCAACGACGGGTTCCGCGAACGTCTGAAAGCGGAACTGCTGGAAGAACTGCGGGCCGAGCTGGCCGACGGAACCCCTGAGCCGGAAGGAAAGAAGACGTCCCGGGCGGAGAAGGCGCCGCGTCTGACGATCGGCGGCTACGGCGAAGCGGTGATGAGCCGCAACTTCTACAGCGACAACTACCTGCGCTATTTTAATCCTGAAAATTACAAGAACGACAAGAGCCACGGACGTTTCGACCTGCCCCATGTGGTCGTATACATAGGCTACGACTTCGGCCGCGGCTGGTCGGTAGGCACCGAGATCGAATTCGAACATGGAGGCACGGAGAGCGCCTACGAAATCGAATACGAAGAAGGCGGCGAATACGAATCGGAAGTGGAACGCGGCGGCGAAGTGGCGCTGGAACAATTCTGGATTCAGAAGAGCTTCTCGCGGGCGGCGAACTTGCGCATCGGCCACATGATCGTCCCAGTGGGCGCGACGAACATGCACCACCTGCCGACGGAGTTCTTCGGAGTCTACCGCCCGGAAGGCGAAAACACGATCCTCCCCTGCACGTGGCACGAAACGGGTATCGGATTCTGGGGCGAAGTCGGCGCATGGCGCTACGAAGCGATGTTCCTGCCGGGACTGGACTCGGACCGCTTCGGAAACAACGTGTGGATTGCCGGCGGCGCGGGAAGCCCCTACGAATTCAAGATCGGAAACGCCTACGCGGGAGCATTCCGCATAGACAACTTTTCGGTCAGAGGTCTGCGGCTGAGTCTGAGCGGATATGCAGGCAACACGTTCAGCAACACGCTGAGTGCCAACCGACTGAGCAAAGATGCCTACGCGGGTGCTAAAGGCACGGTGCTGCTCGGAGACTTCGACTTCCTTTATGATGACCGCAATTGGGTGATTCGCGGAAAATTCGACTACGGACACCTGTCGGATGCCGAAGTCATCACCAAATTAAAACTGAATCTTCCGCAAGCGT
>JAIDKM010000029.1 GCA_029051915.1 Alistipes sp.
GGCGATACGCACCTCGGCGGCGACGACTTCGACCACGTGCTGATCGACTACATGGCCGAGGCGTTCAAGGCCGAGCATCAGATCGACCTGCGGCAGGACCCCATGGCGTTGCAGCGTCTGAAGGAAGCCGCCGAAAAGGCCAAGATCGAACTTTCGTCTTCGACGACCACGGAGATCAACCTGCCTTACATCATGCCCGTCAACGGCATCCCGCAGCACCTTGTCATGTCGCTCACGCGCGCCAAGTTCGAGCAGCTGTGCGACCACCTGATCCGCAAGACCGTCGAGCCGTGCAAGCTGGCGCTGCGCGACGCTGGGCTGGAGGCTTCGCAGATCGACGAAGTGATTCTCGTCGGCGGTTCGACGCGTATCCCGGCCATCCAGAAGATCGTCGAAGAATTCTTCGGCAAGGCTCCCAACAAGTCGGTCAACCCCGATGAGGTGGTGGCTATCGGCGCTGCCATTCAGGGCGGTGTGCTCACGGGCGAAGTGAAGGATGTGCTGCTGCTCGACGTTACGCCCCTGTCGCTCGGTATCGAGACCCTCGGCGGCGTGATGACCAAGCTCATCGAAGCCAACACCACCATCCCGACCCGCAAGTCGGAGACGTTCTCCACGGCCGCCGACAACCAGCCGTCGGTCGAAATCAACGTTTGCCAAGGCGAACGCCCGCTGGCCCGCGACAACAAGTCGATCGGCCGCTTCCACCTCGACGGCATCCCGGCCGCTCCGCGCGGCGTGCCGCAGATCGAAGTGACGTTCGACATCGACGCCAACGGTATTCTCAACGTCTCGGCCAAGGACAAGGGCACCGGCAAGGAGCAGAAGATCCGCATCGAGGCTTCGTCGGGTTTAACCGAGCAGGAGATTCAGCGCATGCGCGACGAGGCCAAGGCCAACGAGGCCAAGGATAAGGAGGAGAAGGAGCGCATCGACAAGATCAATGCCGCCGATTCCAATATCTTCGCTACCGAGAAGCAGCTCAAGGAGTATGGCGACAAGTTGCCTGCCGACAAGAAGTCCGCTATCGAAACGGCCCTCGGCAAGCTCAAGGAGGCGCATAAGAACGCCGACATCGCTGCTATCGATACGGCTATCGCCGAGCTGAACGCCGCTTGGCAGGCCGCTTCGCAGGACATCTACGCCCAGCAGCAGGCTCAGGGAGCGCAAGGTGCCGGCCAGCAGGCACAGGGCAATGCCGGTGCTTCGCAGGACGCTTCCGGCGGCAACCAGCCCGAGGACGTCGAGTTCGAGGAGGTGAAATAGTTTTCTTTCATCCATAAACGTGCGGGCGCAGTTCCTTCTTCGTCGAGGGAGCTGCGCCTTTTTAGTCGGGGAGCGCAGGCCGCCGGCAGTTTTTTCCTCGCATGTTCGTCGAGCAAGGCAGCTTCGGCCCGGAGTGGCGGGGGAGATAAAAGGTTCCCGCCAGTGCGGCCGCAGATTCAGCAATCCCCGGCCTAAGAGACCGGTTTTAGGCAAGAGCCTTTCAAAAAACCGAGGGTCGGTATACACATCAGTCTGACGGGAAGCCTTTCTTCCCGTCATTCATTCCAGCGATTGCTTCGATCGTCAGCTTCGGGCTTCCGCACCTGGACGACGGGAGCCCTGACGAACGTCGGTGCGCAGGGCCTTTGCTGGTCTTCTTCGCCTTTCTCGGGCAGCGAGCGGGCCAGCAGCCTGGTGCTCGGTGCCGCCTACATCCGCCCGTCGTACACCGACATTCGCGCCTACGGCTTCACCGTGCGCTGCGTCCAGCATCTGCAGGTTGCTTCGGCTCGATGATCCTTTCTTTCGCGTCTCGGCGGCAGGTCGGAATTCCCGTATTCGCTTCGTTATGACTTTTTTGATTCTTAATTTTTCATTCTTCATTCTTTTTTTCTATCTTTGCATGCTATATATGCGTAATGATAAAAATTACAACAAATTATAACAAATTCATTTTTCACCGATGCAAAGTAAAGGTTTCATCAAACTCATCGCCGCGCTTTTGGCGCTCGCATGCGTTTACCAGCTCTCGTTCACGTTCAAAACGCGGAGCGTAGAGAAGCAGGCGGCTGCCTATGCCGCGCAGTTCCCGCTCGAACAGCAGGCCGAGGCCGAGCAGCATTTTCTGGATTCGGTCCAGAACCTGCCCGTCTACAACCTCGGATTCAAGCGGTTCACTTATAAGGAGTGCAAGGAGAAGGAGTTGAATCTCGGTCTCGACCTCAAGGGCGGCATGAACGTCATGCTCGAGGTGCAGGTCGAGGACGTCGTCAAGGCGTTGGCCGGCGACAGCCAGAACGATCCCGCTTTCATGCAGGCTATCGCCGAGGCCGACGAGGCCATGAAGTCGGGCTCCTCCAAAGATTATATCGGCGATTTCGTCAAGGCCTACGAACGTCTCACCAACGGCGGGTCGTTGGCTGCGATCTTCGTCAGCCCCGATCGCAAGGATATCTCGCTCGAAAGTTCCAATTCCGAGGTCGAGAAGATCCTCAAGCGCGAGACAGAGGCCGCTATCGCCGCTTCGTTCAACGTGTTGCGCAGCCGTATCGACCACTTCGGCGTTACGCAGCCCAACATCATGCGCCTGCCCAACTCGCACCGCATCCTCGTCGAGCTGCCCGGCGTCAAGGAGCCGCAGCGCGTCCGCGACCTGCTGCAGGGTACCGCTTCGTTGGAGTTCTGGACTACTTACAGCGCCAACGAGATCCTTCCGTCGTTGATGACCGCCGACAAGTATCTGCATTCCGTCTTGGCTGAAACGGCCGGGGAGACGCCTGCCGCCGCTGTCGTCGAGCAGACCGTTTCGGGCGAGGCCGGCGACCTGATTTCCGAGATCGGCGAGACCGCCCAGACTGCGGCTCCCGCTTCGAGCCGTTTCGACCGCGCACAGAATCCTCTGTTCGCCGTGCTCGATCCTTCGTTCGCCGGAGGTGCCGCCGTCGGTGCCGCTTATAAGGCCGACATGGCTGCCGTCGAGTCTTATCTCTCGAATCCCGCCGTGCGTGAGTTGTTCCCCGCCGACATCGACTTCAAGTGGGGTGTCAAGGGCGATGACCGCATCGACGGCCGTTACTACCTCTATGCCATCCGCGTCGCTACGTCCGACGGACGGGCTCCGCTCGACGGTTCGGTCATTACCGAGGCTCGCGAGCAGTACGCCGAGCGCGGCGCTTCGGCCGTCGTTTCGATGTCGATGAACGGCGAGGGCGCCCAGGAGTGGTCGCGGCTCACCGGTGAGAACATCGGCAAGGCGATCGCCATCGTGCTCGACGGCTACGTCTACTCGGCACCCAACGTGCGCACCAAGATCGACAAGGGTTCGTCGGAGATCTCCGGCGATTTCACCATCCAGGAGGCCCAGGACTTGGCCAACGTGCTCAGCTCCGGTAAGGTGCCCGCTCCCGCCAAGATCATCCAGGATACCGTCGTCGGCCCGTCGCTCGGTCAGGAGTCGATCAACGCCGGTATGTTGTCGTTCCTCATCGCCTTCATCCTCGTCCTCCTGTATATGGGTCTCTTCTACAAGACCGCAGGTTGGATGTCCGATATCGCTCTGTTGACCAACGTCTTCCTGTTGATGGGCATACTCGTTTCGTTCGGTGCCGTGCTCACGTTGCCCGGTATCGCCGGTATCGTCCTCACGATGGGTATGGCCGTCGACGCCAACGTCATCATCTACGAGCGTATCAAGGAGGAGCTGCGCGGCGGCAAGAGCCTGTCGCTCGCCATCAAGGACGGTTTCTCGAAGGCTTATTCCGCCATCATCGACGGTAACCTCACCACCATCATCACCGGTATCGTCCTCTTCATCTTCGGCAACGGCCCCGTGCAGGGTTTCGCCACTACGTTGATTATCGGTATCATCACGTCGTTCCTCTGCGCCGTCTTCATCACGCGTCTGCTGATCGAGTGGATCGTCGCCAAATGGGGACATATCTCTTTCTCGCGCAAGTGGTCGGAGAACTTCCTCAATAATACTCACATTGACTTCATCGCCAAGCGCAAGATCGCTTATATCGTTACCGCCGTCCTCATCCTCTTGTCGTGCGTGTCGTTCGCCGTCCGCGGTTTGAACCTCGGTGCCGAGTTCACCGGCGGCCGCGCTTACGTCGTCCGCTTCGACAAGGCCGTTTCGGCCGAGGACGTACGCAGCCGCATCGAGCAGGCTTTCGGTACGCAGACCGGCGCCGATGCCGCTTCGGTCAGCTCGGAGGTCAAGCAGTACGGCAACGAGAACCAGATGCGCATCGTTACGCAGTATCGTTACGACGACACGTCGGACGAGGCTACCGACGAGGTCGAGCAGATCATCTATGACGCCGTGAAGCCGCTCTACTCCTATGACATTTCGTTCGAGCAGTTCCGCAATACGCAGACCGACGTCAACGGTATCTTGAACGCCGACAAGATCGGCCCCTCGATCGCCAAGGACATGACCTGGAACGCCATCTATTCGGTGTTGTTCTCCCTGATCGCCATCGGTCTCTACATCACCTTCCGCTTCAAGCGGTGGCAGTGGGCTTCGGGCGCTACGTTGGCGCTGGCCGTCAATGCGTTGTTCATCATCGGTCTCTTCTCGATGCTCTACGGTCTGATGCCGTTCAACCTCGAGGTCAACCAGGCATTCATCGCCGCGATCCTCACGATCATCGGTTACGCCATCAACGACACCGTGGTCGTCTTCGACCGCATCCGCGAGTTCCTCGGATTGTATCCCAAGCGGTCGTTGCGCGAGAATGTCAACAACGCCATCAACTCTACGTTGTCGCGTACGATCAATACGTCGGGTACTACGCTCGTTACCTTGCTCGCCATCTTCTTGTTCGGCGGCGAGACCATCCGCGGGTTCATCTTCGCCTTGATTATCGGTGTCGTCGTCGGCACGGCCGCTACGATCTTCATCGCTACGCCCGTCGCTTACGACCTGATGTCCCGTTCGGACAGAAAGGCCGGCAAGTAGTCTCACCTCTCTTTGCATTATGAAGTGCGTCGGTCTCAAGACCGGCGCACTTTTTTTCGGGCAGGCAGGGCACCGGCGGTTTTTCGGGCGGGAGCTCGCAGTTGTTCGCCTTTTTGAACCGCGGATTTTTATTTGTGGTTTGTAAATCCTATCTTTGTCCGTAGGTTTTCCGGTTCGGAGTCTCCGATCTCCGTAAGGCGCGGCAGGACGCCTCTTTTGCGGAGACACGCTTCCCCGGTTCTAAAGTCTTTTCGGTATGAGTAAGTTGATCAAGCAGATGCAGCGTTATATCTCGCCGGTTTTTCTGGCTTTGCTCGCGGCGTCGTTCGTCCTTTGGTATCTCGCCAAGCTCAATTATACCTATATCACTCGCCAGGAGGTCAAGGTCGAGGTCGACGGCGTGCCGTTCGAGGTTACTTGCGTCGTGCAGGGCGTCGGCACCAACCTCTTCGGTTACAGGGTCTACATGAATAAAACGTTGCGCATTCCGCTTTCGTCCCTCAAGTACAGGGTCTCCCGGGAGGCAGGACACGAGGATAAGCTCATCCTCGATTCCAAGTCGTTGCAGAGCGCCATCGCCGTGCACCTGAGCGATATCAAGGTGATTTCGATCGACGGGGTTCCCGAGATCGATATTCCTCAGAGCAAATGATGAAGGTAGGTATTACCGGGGGCATCGGCAGCGGTAAGACTACCGTCTGCCGGCTTTTCGCTCAGCGGGGCGTTGCCGTCTACGACTCCGATGCCGCCGCCCGGCGGTTGATGTGCGCCGGGGGCCCTTTGGCCGCCGAGCTCGTCCGAAGATTCGGAGCCGGCGTCTATCGGCGCGGCCGGGAGCTCGACCGGGAGTTCCTCGCACGCATCGTCTTCAGCGATCCGGCCGCTCTCGCCGATCTCAACGGTTTGGTGCATCCCGCCGTTGCGGAGGATTTCGTGGCGTGGGCCGGACGGCAGTCGGGCGATTACGTGATTCTCGAAAGCGCCATCCTCTTCGAGTCCGGTTTCGATGGCTTCGTCGACCGCACGGTCGCCGTGCTCGCTCCCGTCGATCTGAGGGTCGCGCGGGCTTGTCAGCGCGACGGATGCGATGCCGAGGCCGTCCGGCGGCGGATCGCCGCCCAGACGGACGACGATACATTGTGTCGCAGAGCCGATTTTTCGGTCGTCAATATTTCGTTGGACGACCTCGGGCCCACGGTCGACGAGCTCGACCGCCGGTTCCGTTTCGAAAGCCGTAGTGTTTCGCAGCATGCAGATTGATTTTTCGCAGCCTTGCGTGATGGCCATTCTCAATATCACGCCCGATTCGTTCTTCGCCGACAGCCGCATGACCGATCCGGATGCCGTCGGGCGGCGCGTGCGCGAGTGCCTCGCACAGGGGGCGCACTTCATCGATATCGGGGGGTATTCTTCACGGCCCGGCGCCGACGAGGTGCCGCCCGACGAGGAGTGGCGGCGCGTGGAGCTCGGGTTGTCCGTCGTGCGGCGGCTGGCTCCCGATATGCCCGTCTCCGTCGATACGTTCCGCTCATCGGTCGTCGAGCAGGCCGTCGCCCGGTTCGGCCGGGTGATCGTCAACGATATCTCCGCCGGCGAGCTCGACAAGGAGATGTCGGCGACCGTGGCACGCCTCGATCTTCCCTATATCGCCATGCACATGAAGGGTGATCCTCGTACCATGCAGTCGCTCACCGATTATCGGCGCGACATCGTCTCCGAGGTGTGCGATTATTTCCGGCGTCGCGTCGGGGAGTTGACGGCTGCCGGGATCCGGCGCGAGCGGATCATCCTCGACCCCGGCTTCGGTTTCGCCAAGACCGCCGAACAGAATTACGAGTTGCTCGCAGGGTTGCATCATCTCTGTGCCCTGGGTTTTCCCGTGTTGGCCGGTGTCTCTCGTAAATCGATGATCTATAGGGTGCTCGATGTCTCTCCCGCCGAATCGTTGGCCGGGACGGTCGCTCTCGGGTGGGAGTGCCTGCGCCAGGGCGCTTCGATCTTGCGCGTGCACGACGTTCGCGAGGCGGTCGATACGGTGCGTCTTTTCAAATTTTTCCGATCATGATACATGTTTCCGACATCCGCAGACGCTTCGGCGATCTGGAGGTGCTCAAGGGCGTCTCGCTCGACGTCGCACGCGGCGAGGTCGTCTCGATCGTGGGGGCCAGCGGTGCCGGCAAGACCACTTTGTTGCAAATTCTGGGTACCTTGTCGCGACCCGACGGCGGACGCCTGACGATCGACGGAACGGATCCTTTCGCCTTGGGCGACCGAGCCTTGTCGCAGTTCCGCAACGAGCGGATCGGCTTCGTCTTCCAGTTCCACCATCTGTTGCCCGAGTTTTCGGCGTTCGAGAATGTCTGCATTCCCGGCTTGATCGGGCGGCGTTCGCGGGCCGAGGTCGGACGGCGGGCCGACGAACTGTTGAAGTTGATGGGCCTCTCCGCACGGCGCGATCACAAGCCCGGACAGCTCTCGGGCGGCGAGCAGCAGCGCGTCGCCATCGCCCGGGCAATCGTCAATTCGCCGGCCGTCCTGCTCGCCGACGAGCCTTCCGGCAACCTCGATTCCCGCAACCGCGACGAGATCCACCGGCTCTTTTTCCAGTTGCGCGATCTGTTGGGGCAGACTACCGTCATCGTTACTCACGACGAGGGACTGGCCGCGATGGCCGATCGTACGATCACCATGTCCGATGGGAGGATTCTCTGACAGCGGCGGCGAGCTGCACGATTTGCTCGAACGGTTGTACGATCGTTACAACCGGCCCGACTTCATCGGCGACGATCCGATTTCGGTGCCGCATCGTTATGTCGATCGCGCCGACCGCGAGATCGCTGGTTTTCTCGCCGCAACCATCGCCTGGGGCAACCGCAAGGCGATCGTAAGGAATGCTTGCCGGATGATGCTCGCAATGGACGATGCCCCGGCCGATTTCGTCCGGCATGCCTCCGACCGCGAATTGGCAGCCCTCGACAGCTGCGTCCACCGGACATTCAGCGGCGGCGATCTGCGCGACTTCGTCTTGGCTCTCCGGTCGTTGACGGAGCGTTTCGGTGGCATCGGGGCTTTCTTCGAGTCTCGTTACGAGGTTACAGGGAGCATTCCCAGGGTCTTGGCCGATTTTAGACACGAGTTTTTCCGGTGCAGCCATGCCCCGCGTTGCGAGAAGCACCTCTCGTCGATCGAAAAGGGGGCTGCTTGCAAGCGGCTGTGCATGTATCTGCGGTGGATGGTGCGCTACGACGACCGCGGCGTCGATTTCGGCGAATGGCGGCGAATTCCCATGTCGGCGCTCTATCTCCCGTTGGATGTCCATACGGGCGATATGGGACGGGCTTTGGGGTTGCTCGGACGGCGTCAGAACGACTGGCGCGCCGTCGAGGAGATCACGGCTGCGCTCCGGCGCTTCGATCCCGACGATCCCGTGCGTTTCGACTTCGCCCTCTTCGGCGCCGGGATCGATTCCCGAAATGCGTAGGCAGCATATCCGATCATTCGTCCGCCATGTCCGTTTTCCGTTTCAAGCAGTTCAGTATCCGGCAGGATTCCACTCCGATGAAGGTCGGCACCGACGGCGTGTTGCTCGGTGCATGGGTCTCCGTTCGGCCTTCCGATCGGAGGATCCTCGACATCGGCACCGGTACCGGATTGATCGCTCTGATGCTGGCCCAGCGGGCTCCGCAGGCCCGGATCGTGGGGGTCGATATCGAGGAGGTCGCCGAGGCGCGCGCCAATGCCGATGCTTCGCCGTGGGCCGGCCGGATCGAGATGCGGCAGTGCCCGGTGCAGGAGTTTCCGGCGACCGAACCTTTCGATCTGATCGTCTCCAATCCGCCTTTTTTCGTCGATTCGCTCTTGTGCCCCGATGCCGGACGTACCACGGCGCGCCATGCCGTCCGGTTGCCGTTTTCGGAGTTGCGCGATGCTGCCGTGCGGTTGTTGGCGCCCGGCGGGCGTTTCGCCGTCATCTTGCCGGCCGATGCCGCGGCGCACTTCATCGCTCTTTGTTGCGGTTTCCTCGCGTTGGCTCGGCGTACCGACGTGCGTACCACGCCCCGGCGACCCGTGAAACGATGTTTGCTGGAGTTCGTCGCATGCGGCTCCGCGTGCGTTCCGGTTCCCGATTGTTCCTGCTTGCCCGTCGGCACTGGCGGGCATGAGTGCTATACGCCCGAATATCGGGAGCTGACACGCGATTTCTACCTGAAATTTTGATTCCCCGGCGAAATTCCCTATTTTTGTATTATATCCGTTAAAATTTGTCGACTATGAAATTCCGTTCGTTGGTTTTCGCTTTGTCGTTCTGCGTGGCCGGAGCCTCGGCCCAGAATCCTTATATCGCTGTCGAAGGTGCATCGGAGGGTGCCGACGGCGTCTCTGTCTCCGATCCTCGTACCGTCTTGGCCGTGGATGTCGCGGTCGAGTGCGACAAGACGCTGGCAGGGCCCTATGCAAGATATGCCCAGAAGTATCTGGGCGTGCGGGCTCCCATGAGCGATAAGACGGTCTGGAGCGTCCGAAGCGCTTCGGTCTCCCTGCTCGACGAGCGGACGCTCTACGGGGCGGCGATTCCCGCCGCTGCGGAGCAGAGCGTGGCCAGTTATGCCGTCTCCGACGACGAGTTCGCCCGGATCCAGCCCGATAAGGTCTCTACGGCCGTGCGGTCGCTCGAGGACGCGGCACGCGACGCTGCCAATACGATCTTCTCGCTGCGGCGTCATCGCCTGGAGCTCATTACCGGCGAGGCCGGCGAGAATGTCTTCGGCGAGGGTTTGCAGGCCGCCCTCGACGAGATCGCCCGCCTCGAGCAGAGCTACCTCGAACTTTTCCTCGGCAAGCGGGTCGTTACCTCCGATACCCGCCGCTACGTTGTCTATCCCCAGTCGGCTAAAAAGCAGTATATCGTCTGCCGCTTCAGTCCGGTCGACGGATTGTTGCCCGAGAGCGATCTTTCGGGCGATATGGTGTTG
>JAIDKM010000290.1 GCA_029051915.1 Alistipes sp.
TGAGAGGGGAGGGGACTTGTCCGCCTGCTCTTCGGGGGCCAAAGGATCGACGGCCAATACGGGTGTCGGATCCGTTAGAGTAGTTGCAATGTCGGGGAAAGTGCCGCCTCAAGCGGTAACTTCCCGGCTGCGGAACTTCTCGAGGGTTCCTCACATGGGTTACGGATTTCCCGCTTCGGCGGGGGATTTCGTGCGGATTACATGTTGGCAACTTTTCGGGTGCTGACATGCTCCGTTTTCCGGGGCCGGCTTATCATGGACTAAAAACAAGGCCATCAGTTGGTTTTTCGGGAAATAATCCGTATATTTGCGCGCTTGTGCCGCATTGCGTTCTCGCGGAAACGCGGGAGACCATGGGGCGGAAGCAGAAAAAACAATAAACCAAAACTTTTAATTTTAACTTCTATTCGTTATGACTGATCCTATCGCGGACTTTCTGACCAGAATTAGAAACGCAGTGAAAGCCAACCACAAGGTGGTTGAAGCTCCTGGCTCCAAAATTAAGCAGGAAATCACGAAGATTCTCTACGAGCAGGGTTACATCCTCGCTTACAAGTTCGACACCGACGAGAAGGGCCACCCCACCATCAAGATCGCTTTGAAGTGGGACGCCGCCACCAAGTCGAACGCCATCAAGAACCTCAAGCGCGTGAGCCGTCCGGGTCTTCGCCGCTACGCCTCCGTTTCGGAGATGCCGCGCGTGTTGAACGGCCTGGGTATCGCCATTCTGTCGACTTCGAAGGGTATCATGACCGATGCCCGCGCTCGTAAGGAGAACGTCGGCGGCGAGGTGCTGTGCTACATCTACTAATCGCAATCACTAAACATCCACAACAATGTCAAGAATTGGTAAATTACCTGTAAACCTGCCCGCCGGCGTTACCGTAGAGGTTTCGGCCGACAATACGGTAAGCGTGAAAGGGCCACTCGGGACGCTGAGTCAGAAGGTCGACTCGGACATCAAGGTAGAGGTCGGCACGCACAAGGACGTCCACACGGAGAAGGAGATTCCCGCCGTGTTGGTTTCGCGTCCGACCAACCAGCCGCGTCATCGTTCGTTGCACGGTCTCTACCGCGCACTCATCAACAACATGGTGATCGGCGTGTCGAAGGGTTACGAGATCCAGCAGGAGTTGGTCGGCGTCGGTTTCAAGGCCGAGGTCAAGGGCCAGATCCTCGAAATGAGCCTCGGTTATTCGCACGATACGCACTTCATGTTGCCGAAGGAGGTAACCGCTACGGCCGTTACCGAGAAGAAGGGCAACCCCATCGTTACGCTCAAGTCGATCGACAAGCAGCTCGTGGGCCAGGTCGCCGCCAAGTTGCGTTCGCTGCGCAAGCCGGAGCCGTACAAGGGCAAGGGTATCAAGTTCGTCGGCGAGCAGCTGCGTCGCAAGGCCGGCAAGTCGGCAGGTGCTAAATAGTTTAATAGTCTGAAGTTATGTCATTGAACAAGATAGAAAGAAGAGAGAGGATCAAGATGCGTATCCGCAAGATCGTGAGCGGTACGCCCGAGCAGCCTCGCATGACTGTGTTCCGTAGCAACAAGCAGATCTACGTGCAGTTTATTGATGACCTCGCAGGCGTAACCCTCGCCACGGCTTCGTCGCTCGACAAGGAGGTCTCCGCCGCTGTCGCCGGCAAGAACAAGTGCGAAGTGGCCGCCTTGGTCGGCAAGCTCGCCGCAGAGCGTGCCGCCGCCAAAGGCATCACCACCGTCGCGTTCGACCGCAACGGCTACCTTTATCACGGAAGAGTAAAACAGCTGGCCGAAGCAGCTCGCGAAGGCGGTCTTAAATTCTAAGCGTTATGTCAAATACCAACATAAAGAAAGTACGCACGAGCGACCTCGAACTGAAGGATCGCCTCGTCAGCATTCAGCGCGTTACGAAGGTAACGAAGGGTGGCCGTACGTTCAGCTTCTCGGCCATCGTCGTCGTCGGCAACGAGGACGGCGTCGTCGGTTACGGTCTGGGCAAGGCTTCGGAGGTGCAGGCTGCCATCGCCAAGGGCGTGGAGGATGCCAAGAAGAACCTCGTGAAGATCCCCGTCATCAAGGGTACGATTCCTCACAAGCAGGAGTATCGTTACGGCGGTTCGCTCGTCATGATCCGTCCGGCAGCTCCCGGTACGGGTATCATCGCCGGCGGTGCCATGCGTGCCGTGCTCGAGTCGCTCGGTATCAAGAACGTGCTTGCCAAGAGCAAGGGTTCGTCGAACCCCCACAACTTGGTCAAGGCTACCATCGGTGCTTTGTGCGAGTTGCGCGACGCCTACAGCGTGGCCCGTCTGCGCGGCATTTCGATGGACAAGGTGTTTAACGGTTAATTCCCGGACAAATGGCAAAGTTGAAAATCACTCAGATAAAGAGCCGCATCGGCGCTACGGAGCGTCAGTGCCGGAACCTCGACGCGTTGGGTCTCAAGAAGATCAACGCAAGCGTCGAGCACGAGGATTCGGCTATCATCAAGGGCATGATCGAGCGTGTGAAGCACTTGGTCAAGGTCGAGACGGTAGCTTAAGTTTAACATCATCAAGAAGAACATTTTACGATGGAACTCAATAATCTCAAACCCGCAAAGGGTTCTACGCACCACGACAAACGTGTCGGCCGCGGTGCAGGTTCGGGCCACGGCGGTTATGCGACCCGTGGTAACAAGGGTGCGCAGTCGCGTTCGGGCTACTCGCGCAAGCTGGGATTCGAGGGCGGTCAGATGCCGCTCCAGCGCCGTCTTCCGAAGTTCGGGTTCACCAACCTGAAGCGTGTGGAATTCAAGCCCATCAACCTCTCGACGCTCGAGGAGTTGGCCGGTAAGAAGTCGCTTTCGGAGATCACGGTCGAAACGCTCGTCGCTGCAGGTTTCATTTCGTCGAACGACAAGGTGAAGATCCTCGGCAACGGACAGCTGACCAAGAAGCTCACGGTCAAGGCGCATGCTTTCTCGAAGAGCGCAGCCGAGGCGATCGCGGCGGTCGGCGGCAGCGTCGAAAAACTGTAAGGAATCTTAGAATCCCACCATTATGAATCAGTATCTTGTTGTTGGCATCGTCTTCATAGCGGTCATCGCTATCTTGGCGACCAACAAGAAATTGGTAGAAACGCTCAAGAATATCTATAAG
>JAIDKM010000291.1 GCA_029051915.1 Alistipes sp.
TGGGTCGACACCTTGTCCTCGTAGCTGGAACCGTCGGCAGCGACGGCACCCTTGCCCATCGTCGTACGACCGATGATGATCGTCGGACGCTGGGTTTCGGCATTGGCGGCGACAAGCGCCTGGCGGATTCCGTCGATATCATGACCGTCGACCGACAAGACGTTCCAACCCCATGCCTCGTACTTCTGCGCCACGTTCTCGGTATCCACCTCCTCGACTTTAGTCGAAAGCTGGATGTTGTTGGAATCGTAGTACATGATGAAGTTCGCCAGGCCCAGGTGGCCGGCGATGCGGCCGACGCCCTGCGAAATCTCCTCCTCGACAGCGCCGTCGGAGATGTAGGCATAGGTTTTGTGAGCCATCCACTCGCCGAAACGGGCGACCATGAAACGCTCGGCGATCGCAGCGCCCAGCGCCATGGCATGTCCCTGTCCCAGCGGGCCGGAAGTATTCTCCACGCCGCGCAACACGTCGACCTCGGGATGGCCCGGAGTTACGCTGCCCCACTGGCGCAATGCCTGCAGATCCTCGGCCGAATAGTGGCCGGCGAGCGCCAATGTCGAATAGAGCATCGGCGACATGTGGCCCGGATCGAGGAAGAAACGGTCGCGATAGGGATAAGCCATGTTGTCGGGATCGTAGCGCAGGAACTCGGAGTAGAGCACGGCGACGAAATCGGCACCGCCCATCGCACCGCCCGGATGTCCCGACTTCGCTTTCTCGACCATAGCGGCCGACAGAATGCGGATGTTGTCGGCGACACGCGTAAGTTTGGAATTCGTAGAAGACATGGTTATTGTTGTTTAGTATTTTTCTTTCGAAGTCAAAGATACGAAAAAACTTCGGTTATCCCACCTGTTTGAGCGGACAAATATTTGCCTGTCCGATCTTTTGCGAGGCGTAGGGTCGCGTAACGGTGAATTTGGGAACATCGCCCGACGGCAAGTCGAACATGGCGTCCATCATCACGGCTTCGCAGATCGATCGCAGACCGCGCGCTCCCAGCTTGAACTCGACGGCCTTGTCGACGATATAGTCGAGCGCATCGTCGTCGAAACGGAGTTTCACGCCGTCCAGGTCGAACAACCGTTCGTACTGCTTGACGATCGCGTTCTTCGGCTCGGTGAGAATCCGCCGCAGGGCCTCGCGGTCGAGCGGCTGCATGTAAGTGAGTACCGGCAGACGTCCCACGAGCTCGGGAATCAACCCGAACGACTTGAGATCCTGCGGCGTAACATACTGCATCAAATTCGAACGGTCGATCTTCTCGCCGGCTCCGCGTCCATAACCTACGGCACGGGTATTGAGCCGCTGGGCGATCTTGCGCTCGATGCCGTCGAACGCTCCGCCGCAGATGAAGAGGATGTTGCGCGTGTTGACCTGAATGAACTTCTGGTCGGGATGCTTGCGCCCGCCCTGCGGCGGCACGTTGACCACGGTACCCTCCAGGAGTTTCAGCAATGCCTGCTGCACACCCTCGCCCGAGACATCGCGCGTGATGGAGGGATTGTCGCCCTTACGGGCGATCTTGTCGATCTCGTCGATGAAGACGATACCGCGCTCGGCCTGCGCCACATTGTAATCGGCGACCTGCAGCAACCGCGAGAGAATGCTCTCGACATCCTCGCCGACATAACCGGCCTCGGTGAGCACCGTGGCGTCGACGATGGTGAACGGCACCTTGAGCAGCCGGGCGATCGTCCGGGCCATCAAGGTTTTGCCGGTACCGGTCGGGCCGACCAGCACCACATTCGACTTGTCGATCTCCACCTCGCCCTCCTTCGACGGGTGGAGCAGCCGCTTATAATGGTTGTAAACCGCCACGGAGAGGTAACGCTTGGCGGCATCCTGTCCGATGACATACTGATCGAGGAAATCCTTGATCTGCGCGGGTTTCAGCAGATCCTCCCGGCGAAACGAACTTTCGGCGGCGCGCTGCTGGAGGAGGCGATCGTTCTCCAAAAGCATCTCGTGCCCCCGCTCGATGCACTTATCGCAAATGTTGGCGCCGTTCGCGCCCTGGAACATCAACTCCACGTCGTCGCGGCCGGCACCGCAGAAAGAACAGCAATCGTTCGGGTTATCGCCGCTTCCGCGGCGGCCGTTGTGTCGGTTTTGCGTCATTGTTTTTCACGTTTGGTGAGCACTTCGTCGATCAAGCCGTAATCGCAAGCCTCACGGGCCGAGAGCCAATAATCGCGATCGGCGTCCTTCTCGATCTTTTTGATCGGCACGCCCGAATGCTTCGAGAGAATCTCGTACAGCTCGCGTTTGGTCTTGACGATCTCGCGAGCCGTGATTTCGATGTCGGAAGCCTGTCCCTGTGCGCCGCCCAGCGGCTGATGGATCATCACCCGCGAATGGGGCAGTGCCGAACGCTTGCCCGCAGCACCGGCCGTAAGCAGCACGGCACCCATCGAAGCGGCGAGCCCGGTACAGATGGTGGCCACGTCGGAAGCGACGAGCTGCATGGTGTCGTAGATGCCCAGTCCGGCCGAAACCGATCCGCCGGGCGAATTGATGTAAATCTGAATATCCTTCTCGGGATCCACCGACTCCAGAAAGAGCAACTGCGCCTGAATGATGTTGGCGGCATCGTCGTAGATGGGCGCGCCGAGGAAGATGATGCGATCCATCATCAAACGCGAAAAGACGTCCATCGTGGCGATGTTGAGCTGGCGCTCCTCGATGATCGTCGGCGACACGTAAGCCTCGCTTACCGACCGGAAATCATGCAGCTTCAGCGAACTGATGCCGCACTTCCCGCGTGCGTATTTTTCAAATTCGGACATAACTATCGAATCATTCGTTATTCGTTCACACTCAAAAAAAGGACTTTGCAAACATCACGCCTGCAAAGTCCGAAGCGAGGAATTTCCGGCCGAATATTAAAGTTCTTTGGCCAACTTGGCGAAATCGTCTGCAGAAAGGGCTTTTTCCGTTACCTTGATCTTCTGGCGGACGGACTCCACGACCTTGACCTCGTAGAGCTTTTCGTAGATCTTCTGGCCCTGCTCCTTGTCGGCGAGAATCTTCTCGGCATAGCCGGCGAGCATATCGTCGGGAGCCGACGGCATACCGTACTGGGCGAATTGTGCGGCAGCGAGCGCCTTGGCCTCGGCCGTAGCTTCATCCTTCGAGACGGAGATTTTCTCCTCCTGGATGAAGTGCTTCTGCAGGTAGTTCCAGGTGAACATCTTGAGGAACTGATCGAAATCCTTTTCGATATCCTCCATCGAGAACTTGCCCTCGTTGATGGTGTAGAGCCAACGCTTGAGGAAGGCCTCAGGCATCTTCAGCCCAGCCTTCTTGATCAGGTAGTCGCGCAACTGGAGCGTGAAAAGGTAATCACTCTCGCGCGAAAGCTCCTTGCCGATCTCCTCGTCGACGAACTTGTCGAGGTCGGCCTCCGACTTCACGTTGCCGGCAGGGAAAGCCATCTTGAAGAACTCCTCGTTCAACTCGGGTTCGGCGAACTTGCGGATCTTGGTGATCTCCAGCGAGAATTCGGGTTTGATCCCCTCCAGCTCGTCTTGCTTGACCTGCAGCACGGCAGCGCGCTGCGACGGGTTTTTATAGAGCTCGTTGATATTGACTTCCATCTTGTCGCCGACCTTCTTGCCGATGAACGGCTTGCGCTCCTCCTCCGACATGGAGATCAGCCCCACGTAGGCGTCGGCGATGTTCATATCGCCGTTGTCGAGCGTTACGCCCAACGCTTCGTCGGCGGTAACCTTCTCGGTGTCGACCAGACGGCCGAAACGACGCAGGAAATTGGAACGATAGTCGTCGTGCATCTTCTTGTCGACTTTGATGCGGCTGTAGGTCAGCTTGTCTTTCTCCGAAAATTCGAGTTTGATTTCGGGGGCTTCGCCGAATTCGAAAACGAATTCGAACTCCTTGCCGTTTTCGAAATCGAAATCGCCCTGCTCGTCCGAAGGAATGACATCGCCCAGGTAGTCGATCTTCTCCTTCTGGAGATAGTCGAAAGCGGCGTTCGAGGCCGTGCGGTACGACTGCTCGGCCAGCACGCCCTTGCCGTACATCTTCTTGACGATACCCATCGGCACCATGCCGGGACGGAAACCGGGAATGTTGGCCTTGCGACGATAGTCTCGCAGCACCTTCTCGACCTCCTGCGCATAATCGGCTTCGCCGACCTTCACGCGGAGCAACGAGCTATTCCCCTCGCGTTGTTCTCTTACGATCTTCATAATGAATGAGTTATATTCGTTCTTTCTTCTCTTGTTCCTCGAAATCGGGCTCAAAGATACGAAAAGCCGAGCGCAATGCCAAATTTATTTGTGCATGGCCGAGGCCGAGTGTCTTCGGCAAAGCCAAAGCGAAAAGCCGAGCGCAAAAGCAAACTTGTTTGCGATTTTGCCGAGGCCGAGTATCTTCGGCAAAGCCAAAGACGAAAAGCCGAGCGCAAAAGCAAACTTGTTTGCGATTTTGCCGAGGCCGAGTATCTTCGGCAAAGCCAAAGCGAAAAGCCGAGCCCGGCTAAGAGCCGAGTTCCGTAAATGCCCCGACTCCCGGAGTATCTTCGACAAGGGCCGATGTACAAATAATCGGATCAAAAGCGAAATCTTAACCGGATTATCCTTACCTTTGCGACTTATTAATAATAGGGGAGAATGAATACGAAAACCTTTCTCGCTCTTCCGACGGTACTTCTGCTTGCCTGCGGAGGACGCACCGCCCAGCATAAGCCGACAGCACCTGCCGTGCCGGCACCCACCGAATACACCTACCGGGTCAAGGCGACCTACCCGCACCCCACCGACGCCTATACGCAGGGGCTATTCTACGACAACGGCACCCTTTGGGAGGGCACCGGACAATACGGGCAGTCGGTCGTCCGCAAAACCGACCTCTCCGCGGGCCGCAGCGAGACGGTGACCGAACTACCGCGCTCGCAGTTCGGCGAAGGCATCGCACTTTTGAACGGCAAGCTCTACCAGCTGACGTGGCATGCCAACACATGCCATGTCTACGATGCGTCTACGATGCAAAAGATCCGCGAATTCCGCTATCCGGGCGAAGGATGGGGCCTGACCACCGACGGTGAAAAGCTCTACATGTCCGACGGCTCGGCCCGCATCTACACGGTCGATCCGGCGACCTTCCGACGCGAAAAACGCACGACCGTAACCTACGAGGGACAACCAGTCGACTACCTCAACGAGCTGGAGTGGATCGAGGGCAAGATCTGGGCCAACGTCTATACCACCGACCGCATCGTCATCATCGATCCGGCGACAGGACGCGTCGAAGGAATCGTAGATCTGACGGGCATCCTGCCCCAAGAAGAAATCGGCCCCGAGACCGACGTCCTGAACGGCATCGCCTACGACGCCCTGACGAAGCGGATCTTCGTAACGGGCAAAAACTGGAGCCGGATTTTCGAAATAGAACCGATCGCGAAATAAGATGGCAAACACACTCTACGACGCGCTGGAATCGCGCATTCTGCTGCTCGACGGCGGCATGGGTACGATGATCCAGCAATACGGATTCACCGAGGAGGATTATCGCGGCGAACGCTTCCGCGACTGGAATTTGCGCCTGCGCGGATGCAACGACCTGCTGGCGCTCACGCAACCCGACGCCGTGCGGGCTATCCACGAAAAATACCTGGCGGCCGGCGCCGACATCGTCGCTACCGACTCATTCAGTGCCAATGCCGTCTCGCTCCGGGATTACGGACTGGAGGAGCTTGCCTACGAAATTTCGCGGGCCGCCGCCGCGATCGCTCGCGCCGCCGCCGATGAATTCACGGCCCGCAACCCGCAGAAGCCCCGCTTCGTAGGAGGATCGATCGGACCGTCGAGCCACACGTTGTCGCTCTCCTCGAAAGTGGACGACCCCGCGGCACGCGACCTCTCGTTCGCCGAACTGGAACAAGCCTACTACGACCAGATCCGCGGACTGATGGACGGCGGAGCCGACCTGCTGATGCTCGAAACTTTCTTCGACGCGCTCAATGCCAAAGCGGCGATCCACGCCATCCGGCGTTGTTTCGACGACCGGGGCGGCCGGCTTCCCGTCATGGTCTCGGGGACGCTGACACCCTCGGGACGCACCCTCGCAGGACAAACCGTCGAAGCATTCTACGCCTCGGTCGCCCACATCGACCCGATCGCCGTAAGCCTCAACTGCTCATTCGGAGCCAAGCAACTCCTGCCCTACATCGAGCGGCTGGCTGCCGTCGCCGCATGCCGCGTGGCGGTCTATCCCAATGCCGGACTGCCCAACGTGATGGGCGGCTACGACGAAACCCCGGCCATGTGCGCCGAAGACGTGGGCGAATACCTGCGGCGGGGAGTGCTGAACATCGTAGGCGGCTGCTGCGGCACGACGCCCGAACACATCTACGAACTTCAGAAGATCGTAGGCGGCTATCGGCCGCGCCCACTGCCCGCCCCGACGCACCAAACCGTGCTGAGCGGACTGGAAGCGTTGCGCATCGTACCCGAAGCCAACTTCATCAATGTAGGAGAACGCACCAACGTAGCCGGCTCGGCCCGCTTCGCCCGGCTGATCCGCGAAGGCAACTACGAGGAAGCCTTGTCCGTAGCCCGGGCGCAGGTCGATGCCGGAGCGCAGGTGATCGACGTCTGCATGGACGACGGGCTGATCGACGGCCCGACGGCGATGCGGACGTTCCTCAACCTGGTGGCTTCCGAACCCGAAATCGCCCGTGTACCGACGATGATCGACTCCTCGAAGTGGGAGGTGCTGGTCGCCGGACTGGAAGCGACGCAGGGCAAGGCCATCGTCAACTCCGTTTCGCTCAAGGAGGGCGAAGCCGAACTGCTGCGCCGAGCCCGTGCGATCCGCCGCTACGGAGCCGCTGCCGTGGTGATGCTTTTCGACGAACGCGGGCAAGCCGACACCTATGACCGCAAGATCGAAGTAGCCCGACGTGCCTACGAGCTGCTCACAGCTGACGGATTTCCTCCCGAAGACATCATTTTCGACCCCAACATTCTGGCCGTCGCCACCGGCATCGCCGAACACGACGGCTACGCCAAAGCCTTCATCGACGCCACGCGCTGGATCAAAGAGAACCTACCCTACGCCAAAGTCTCGGGCGGGGTCTCGAATCTCTCGTTCGCATTCCGCGGCAACAACGCCGTGCGCGAGGCGATGCACTCGGCGTTCCTCTATCATGCCATCCGGGCCGGCATGGACATGGGAATCGTCAATCCGCAGATGCTGAAGATCTACAACGACATCGAACCCGAACTTCTGAAGCGGGTCGAAGATGTGATCCTCTGCCGCTGTACCGACGCAGCCGAGCGGCTGGCCGAATACGCCCAGCAGGTGCGGCAGACGACCGAAACGCAGTCGCAGGAGGCCGACGCCTGGCGTTCGGGGTCGCTCGAAGAGCGAATCGAGCACGCGATGCGCAAAGGCGTGGCCGACTTCATCGAAGCAGATGCGCTGGAGGGCTACCGCACGCTGGGCAACCCGATGGCGGTGATCGACAACCTGCTGATGCCCGCAATGGAACAGGTCGGCGCCCTCTTCGGCGAGGGCAAGATGTTCCTGCCACAGGTGGTCAAGACGGCCCGCGTGATGAAACAAGCCGTAGCAACGCTGACTCCCTACATCGAACAAGAGGCCGGCACGGGCCGATCGGCCGGCAAAGTAGTGATCGCCACGGTAAAAGGCGACGTACACGACATCGGCAAAAACATCGTTTCGGTAGTGATGGCCTGCAACGGCTACACGATCCGCGACCTGGGCGTCATGGTCGAACCGCAACGCATCGTTGACGAAGCGGTGGCCGAAGCCGCCGACTGCATCTGCCTGAGCGGACTCATCACGCCGTCGCTCGACGAAATGATCCGAGTCTGCGAAGAGCTCCAGCGCCGCGGACTGAATATTCCGGTCATCATCGGCGGCGCCACGACCTCCGACATGCACACGGCGGTGAAGATCGCCCCGGTCTATTCGGGAATCGTCGTCCACTCGGCCGACGCCAGCCGAAACACCCAGCTGCTCGCCGAACTGCTCGGGCCCGCCCGGGCCGCATTCGAGGAAAAGATCCGAGCCGAACAGGAGGCGCTGCGCGAAGAATATCGGAGGGCCGAACGGCGACGCTCACTGCTGCCGCTCGACGAAGCCCGGCGGGCCTGCCCGGTTGCGAAACACACGCCCGTTATGCCACAACATCCGGGGCGGATGGTCTTCCCCGATTTCGACGTCGCCGACGTGGAACCCTATATCGACTGGAATTTCTTCTTCCCGGCATGGGGGCTTCCGGGCCGCTATCCCGAGCTGTTCGACCACCCCGAAAAAGGGGCCGAAGCACGCAAAGTCTTCGCCGATGCACAGGCGCTGCTGGCCCGTATCCGCGACGAACGGCTGCTGAAGCTGCAGGCCGTAGCAGGAATTTTCCCCGCCCGCTCGGAGAACGACGACATCGTAGCGACCGATGCCAAAGGCCGCGAATACCGGCTGGCGATGCTGCGCAACCAGACACGCGGCACCGAGAACCGTTCGCTGGCCGACTACATAGCTCCGGCCGGCGATTGGATCGGCTGCTTTGCCGTAACGGCAGGCGTGGGACTCAAAGAACTGACCGCACGGTTCCGCGAGGCGGGCGACGACTACTCGGCGATCATGGCCAAACTGCTGGCCGACCGGCTGACCGAAGCCTTCGCCGAGACGGTACACCTTTTCGTCCGGCGACAGATGTGGGGCTACGAAACAGGCGCCATGCCGACTCCCGAACAAATCATCCGCGGCGACTACCGCGGCCGCCGCATGGCGTTCGGCTATCCTGCCACGCCCGATCACACACTCAAACGCGAAGTCTTCGACCTGCTGGCCGTGGAGATCACCACCGACATGCGGCTCACCGAAAACTGGATGATCGATCCGGGCGAAACGCTCTGCGGTCTCTTCCTTGCGGATGCCGACTACTTCTCGGTCGGCACGATCGACGAAAGGCAGCTTCTCGACTACGCCCGACGCCGCGGACTGGAACCCGAAACGATCCGCAAAATCATACCGAACAACCTATGAACGTAACGGACATCATCCATAGCGCCCTCGCACAGAAGAAGACCCGCTTCGCTTTCGAGCTGCTGCCCCCGCTCAAGGGCGACGGCATGAACGGGACGTTCGCAGCGATCGATCCGCTGGTCGAATTCGATCCGGCCTACATCAACGTAACGTTCCATCGCGAAACGCTCAAACAGAACCTGCGGCCCGACGGTACGCCGGAGTGGCACGTAGTACGCCGGCGCCCCGGCACGGTAGGAATCTCGGCGGCCATTCAGAAGAAATACGACGTGGAAACCGTCCCTCACCTGATCTGCGGCGGACTGTCGCGCTACGACATCGAAGATGCGCTGATCGACATGGATTTTCTGGGGCTGCACAACGTACTGGCTCTGCGCGGCGACAAGTCGCAAAACGAAGAGCGTTTCACGCCCCACCCGCAGGGACATGCCCATGCGGCGAGCCTGGTGCGGCAGATCGCGGCGATGAACCGCGGCGAATTCGTCGACGGCGAAGTGGAGACCTCCCACCATTCGAAATTCTCGGTGGGCGTAGCCGGGTATCCCGAGACGCATGCGGAAGCCGGATCGCCGGACGAAGATCTGCGCCACCTGAAAGAGAAGATCGATGCCGGAGCCGACTACATCGTTACACAACTTTTCTACGACAACACCCGGTTCTTCGACTTCGTGCGCCGATGCCGCGAGATCGGAATCACCGTACCGATCATTCCGGGCATCAAACCGCTCTCGACCCTGCGCCACCTGACCCTGTTGCCCGAGACTTTCGGCTGCCGCATCCCCGAAGCACTCGAACGCGAAGTCTTGGCCCACCGCGAGGACAAGGCGGCGATCCGGCAGATCGGCACCGAGTGGGCCATCGCCCAGAGCCGCGAACTGAAAGCCGCCGGGGTTCCGGTGCTGCACTACTACCCGATGGGCAAGGCCGAGAATATCATCGAAATCGCAAAAACCGTCTTCTGAAAAATGGATACGATCGCTTTCCGCCGCCATCTGCATGCTCATCCGGAACTCTCGTTCCGGGAGCATGAGACCGCCGCCTTCATTGCCGGACAGCTCGCCGAAGCAGGCATCGAACACCGCGCAATAGCCCGCACGGGCATCCTGGCCCGCATCGAGGGCAGCAAAGCATGCACCGACCGGCGGGCCGTCGTCCTGCGGGCCGACATCGACGCCCTGCCCATCGACGAGCGAACAGGACTGCCCTATGCCTCGCAGAACACTGGGGTGATGCACGCCTGCGGCCACGACATGCACGCGGCCGTACTTTTCGGCGTACTGCAACAGCTGGCCGCAGCACCCGATTTCTGCGGCACGGTCTTCGGGCTTTTCCAGCCCGGCGAGGAGTGCAACCCCGGCGGAGCGTCGCAAGTCTTGGCCGAAGACCCATTCGCCGACTATGAAGTTATTGCGGTGATCGGCGAGCACGTAGAACCGCAGCTGGAGGTAGGAACGCTCGGATTCCGGGCCGGCAAGTACATGGCCGCAAACGACGAACTGCGCTTCCGGATTCACGGCACGGGTGGCCACGGAGCCCTACGCGGCCAACTGAAAGATCCTGTAGCCGCCGCCGCCGAACTGGTAAGCGCCCTACTGACACTCAACGAACCGGAGTGCGTGCTCTCGATCGGCCGCGTAGAAGCGGCGGGCGCCACGAACGTCGTACCGGACGAGGTATATATGGAGGGTACGCTCCGCACGTTCGACCAAGCCGACCGAAATCGGCTCCACGGCCGGATTGCGGAACTGACGGCAGCGACGGACGACCGCCACGGAGTCAAAACCGATGTCGACATCGACCGCGGCTATCCTCCGGTCGTCAACGATGCCCGGCTGGTCGAAGCAGCCGCAACACTGGCCAAAGCGGCCGGGCTGCAAGTGGAGATGCTGCCCTTGCGCACCACAGCCGAAGACTTCGGATTCTACACTCTGCGCTACCCCTCGCTTTTCTACCGGCTGGGGGTCGGCGCCGCAGCCGGCCGTCCTCACACGGCGACCTTTGCGCCCGACGAGCGGGCGATCGAAACGGGCAGGGACTTCATGCGAAGCCTGGCCCTGCAAATTCTGAACGGTTTTCAATAAGCCAGAAGCACAGCCACTCACAGGCTATGCCGAGGCGAGAAAGCCTGCATGCTAATGAACGAACAATGAAACAGACAAAAAAACAACGCTCAGCGAAGAAGGCCCCAAAACACGACCGGGCCTCGATGATCCTGAGCCTGCTCCGCGAATTCCCCAACAATAAATTCTCGCTCAAACATCTGGCTTCGGCTTCGGGCGGAGCCTCGAAAGAGGGACGCCGCGAAACGCTGGCCATTCTCGACCGGCTCTACAACGAAGGAGTCGTCGAAGAGTGCGCCCGCCAGAAATACCGCCTGACCCGCAAGCACCTGCCCTGCTACCAGGGAATCGCCGACATGACCTCGGGCGGGTCGGTATACGTACGCGTCGACGGACTGGACAACGACATATTCGTCAACCATCGCAACACAGCGAACGCACTGGACGGCGACCGAGTGGAAGTAACCGTCATGCATCGCAGCCACGACGGCAAGCTGGAAGGCGAAATCACCCGCATCGTCAAACGCAGCCGCAAGATCTATGTCGGCATTGCCGAAGTGGGAGCGCACCAGCTTTTCGTACGGGCCGACTCGCGCAAGATGCCGATGGATATCTACCTTCCGAAGCGAGAATATCCGCAAGTCCGCGAAGGCGAGAAAGTGGCCGTCCGCATCGTCGACTGGTTGCCCGGAAGCAAAAGTCCCGTAGGCGAGCTGGTCGAAATCTTGGGCATGGCGGGCGAAAACGACACGGAAATGCACGCCATTCTCTCGGAATACGAACTTCACTACCGTTTCGAACCGGAAGTGGAACAGGCAGCAGAGACGATCGATGCCCGGATCACGGAAGAAGAGATCGCCCGCCGCCGAGACTTCCGCGACACGATAACTTTCACGGTCGACCCGGCCGATGCCAAAGACTTCGACGACGCGCTGTCGGTACGTCGCCTGCGCGAGGGCGTATGGGAAATAGGCGTCCACATCGCCGACGTAACGCACTATGTCCGGCCCCGATCGACGATCGACGACGAAGCAGTAACGCGCGGCACGTCGGTCTACCTGGTCGACCGGACGGTGCCGATGCTGCCCGAACGGCTCTCGAACGAACTCTGCTCGCTGCGGCCCGACGAAGACAGCCTCTGTTTCTCGGCGGTCTTCACGCTCAACGAGAACCTGGAGATTCTGGACGAATGGTTCGGCCGCACGGTCATCCACTCCGACCGCCGTTTCACCTATGCCGAAGCGCAGGAGATAATCGAAACGGGACGCGGCGACTACGCCGAAGAGGTGCTGACGCTCAACCGGCTGGCACAGGAACTGCGGCGCCAACGCTTCAAAAACGGAGCGATCAGTTTCGACCGCGAAGAGGTGAAATTCCGGCTCGACGAAGCGGGACGCCCCATCGGCATCTACTTCAAGGAGCAGAAAGAGTCGAACCAGATGATCGAAGAATTCATGCTGCTGGCCAATCGCCGGGTAGCCGAATTCTGCAGCCACCGCACGACCGAATCGGGCCGCAAGACGCCCCGCACGATGGTCTACCGAGTACACGACGTGCCGAACGAAGAGAAGCTGGATCGCTTCCGGCAATTCATCCTACGCTTCGGACTGGTATTCAAAGCCTCGAAAGGCCGTGCCGTAGCCCGCGAAATGAACAAGCTGTTCGCGAAAGTCAAGGGGGCGACGGAAGAAAACGCTGTAACGACGATGGCCGTGCGATCGATGGCCAAAGCGTTCTACACGACCGACAACATCGGCCACTACGGACTCGCCTTTCCCTGCTACACGCACTTCACCTCACCGATCCGCCGCTATCCGGACATGATGGTACACCGGCTGCTGGCCCGCTATCTGGAGGGCGGCAAGTCGGCCGACAAACAAACGACCGAGGAGCTGTGCGCACGAGCCTCGGAACGCGAAGTCATCGCAGCCGAAGCCGAACGCGCCTCGATCAAGTACAAGATGGTGGAGTTCATGAAAGATCGCATCGGCGAAGAATTCGACGGCCACATATCGGGACTGACGGAGTGGGGCGTCTACGTCGAACTGAATGAAACGCACATCGAAGGCATGTCGTTCCTGCGCGACATCGAAGGCGACTGGTTCGACTTCGACGAACAACGTTACGAAGCCGTCGGCCGCACGACGGGGCTCCGTCTTACGCTGGGCGATCCGGTTCGCATCCGCATCAAACGGGCCGATCTTCAGAAACGGCAACTGGACTTCGAACTGCTGCTGCCCGGAGCGGAGCAACCGAAAAAGAACCCGAAAACAAAGACCCCGGCCGTTCGGAAAAGGCGCTGAAAGAATCTCCGACACCACCGGGAAACAAGCAGCCTTCGACCCGGAATGGCGGGGATCAGGGTTCCCGCCAGCGTGGCCGCAGATTCAGCAATCCGCCGCCCCGTTAAGAACGGGGTTTTATGGGGGGGGTAGAACGAGTGTATCTCCGTTCGACCTCCTCTGTCCCCGCCGGGCGGTTGTTCATCCCAGTCTGCCGGAAAGTCATTCTTTCCGTCATTCATCCCAGCGATTGCTTTATTTGTCTGCCTCGGGCTACCGCAACCGTACGACGGGAGCTCTGACATCCGTCGGCACGAACGGCGACTACTGGTCTTCGGCGCCGACGGCCGCGAGCAATACCTACGCCGGTGCTATGGCATTCAATTCCGACGTGATGTACCCGTGGCATAACGAGGGACGCGCCATCGGCTTCTCCGTGCGCTGCGTCCAGCATCTGCAAGCTGCTTTTCTGCAACGAATACCGACCTCCCACAAGAAGCCCCGCAGGAAAACCTGCGGGGCTTTACTTGCACGAAGCAACTCGCACCTATCGGATGATGTTGGAGATCAGGAACGTAGCAGCGACGGTCAAAATAGCGTAGAGCTCGGGGAAAGCAGCGAGAATCAACGTTTTACCCATGACGTCGTGTCCGTTGCCGATGGCGGCGATACCGTTGGCGCAGACCTTACCCTGGAAGACGGCGGCAGCCAGGTTGACGATACCTACCAGAATACCGGCGCCCAGAACGGCCGCACCCTGCAACATCGAAGGATTCTGCAAGAACGACTGCACCATGAAGAAGCAGACGAAACCGTAGAGACCCTGCGAACCGGGCAGTGCCGAGAGGATCATGTAGCTACCGAACGCACCGTTGTTCTTCTTCATGGCGCCGACGGCCGCCTGACCGCAGATCGAAGTACCCACGGCAGATGCGATACCTGCCAGACCTACCATCAGAGCGACGCCCACGTAGGCCATTACCAATGCTGTTGTTTCCATAAGAGAATGAGTTTTTGTTTGTTATTGATTATTGTTCTTTTTTAATTTTCCATCTTCCGCAACGGCTCGAAATTGCGCGTAGCCATCTCGAAGCCGGCATTCTTGTAGAACTCCACGAATGTCAGACGCATCGGGTGGACGAACGACGAGATCGTCGACATAAAGAGGTTGATGCCGTGGCCGATCAGCAGAATCGGCAGCATGATCAAAATCTTCACGACGATGTTGGCGCCGTCGGGCACGAAACCCTCGGCCAGCGAATTGAAGACCAACGCCAGCACGCCGCCCGAAAGTCCGATCGCGAACAATCGGATGTACGACAACACGTCGCTCAACAACGCTGTGATGTTGTTATAGAGGTTCCACACGCCCGAACCGACATTCAGCAGCGGATTGCGGCCCGGCGTATTGAAGAACAACATCAACGCTCCGCCAATACCCAGCACGACATAGAAAGCTACCGACGAAGTAGTGAACCCAGGAATGACCCACTTTTCGTTGAGCATCGGAAGTCCTCCCGCAACCGAACCGGCCAGCAGGATCAGGAACCATCCCAACGAACCGAACGCATGGCGGATGCCGAACGTACGGGCCGTAACGCAGATGCTGATCAACATACCGAACAGAATCTGCACCACGCCGATAGCCAATGCGATGGAGAAGAAACGTCCCTGGAAGTCGAAGAACGGAACCGAAGGGAAGTAATCCTTGAGATTCAACCCGAAGAACGAACCGCAGAACAAACCGAAAAGGATCGTTGCGGCAGCGCACATCGTAGCGAACCACGCGGCCTGGCGCATCATGCCGGACTTGGGATTCTTACGCAGGAGCCACAGCCCCATGGCCAGCAGGATCAGGCCGTAACCCGCATCGTTCAGACAGATGCCGAAGAAAAGCATGTAGAACGGAGCGAAGAACGGCGTGAGGTCGAGCGTCCCGTAGCGCGGCCGGGCGTACATGTCGCCCACGAGCTCGAAGATACGCGAAAACCACCCGTTCTTGAGCTTCACAGGGGTATTGTCCTCGGGCGTGGGATCGCTCTTGATATAGACCACGTTGGGATACTCCTCCAACAAGGCATCGACCCGGGCCGACGTTTCGGTTTCGGCCCAGCCCTCCAACACGGCGAGCGTGCCGTCGGCAGCCTGCTGCGCCGTAGCCTCGACCTTGACGCCCTGCAACCGCTCCTTGAGCGAAGCGACGTAGGCTGCAAGCACCTCGTACGAAGCCGCCGCACGAGCGATCTCCGCATCGCAGGCCTCCAGCTTCCGCTGCTCGGAGGCGATCGCCTCCTCGGCCTGCCGGACATTCATCTGCGGCGCCTTCATCTCCTGTGCATCGAGATTGACCTCGGCACCGGGAGCCGCGATAACGACGAACCACACCATCGCATCGGTGCGTCCGATCTCGGAAATCGTATACTCCTCCGACCACACCGGAAACGCCTTGTCGTAGGCACTCCGCTGCGCCGTGAAATAACGCAGCACGATGCCCCGGTCGGCGAGCTTCCGGGCCCGTTCGACGTCGAACTCGCCCCACGGACGCAACTCGTCGGCCGTCTTCTCCAACCGGGCGATCTCGGCGCGCGATGCGGCGATCTCCCGCTGAATGCGCAGGTACTCGTCGAAAGTTTCGCGACCGGAACCGTAAGGCACAGCCCTGTTCTGCTCATGCTCGGGATCCTCGCGCCACCCTTTCAGAAAATCGAGGGCCTTGTTGCCCGCCTCAATGTCGAGGAGCAACTGCCGATCCTCCTCCGAAGGCTCCCAACCGGCGGTGGTGATGTCGACCAGTCCGAGGTCGCGCAGCTTATCGATAAAATCGCCGCTCTGTGCCGCGAAGAGCACAAAGTCGTATTTCGACATTCTTGCTATCATAACATCGCGCCCTCCCCGGCGGCCTGCTGTTTGGTTTTGACGATCTTCTGGGCCGACTTGGAGAGGTTCTCCTCGTCCTCCATGAAGCGTTTGATCTTCCGGATGGCATCCTCGTAACCGGGAATCTGCACCTTCTCGTAGAGATTCACCTTCTGCGTGGTCTTGCGGCGTGCGAAGTCCAGCAACTCCATCTTGCGGTTATAGACCTCGAACTCCAGGGCCAGACGGGCGAGCCGCTTGAGCAGATCGATGCCGTCGGCGAACCAGACGGGCGCCGAGAAGAGGTCGTAGGGCTTCTCCTCGAACTTCACCTCCTGCAGCACGGGCGTACGGACTCCGGCGATCTTCTGGGTCGTCAGCTCGACGTCGGCGATCCGTACGAGATCGTCGTCGAACTCCCCCCACAGGGCGGCCATATAGTCGTACTCGGCCTTCAGGGCGTCGAGCCGACGGCGGAAATCCGCAGCGGAGTCTTTCGCTTTCTTGACCTCGGAACGCAGGGCCGACTCCTTGCTTTTGATCGTAGGGAGCGCCTTCTGCCGCATCTTGAG
>JAIDKM010000292.1 GCA_029051915.1 Alistipes sp.
CCCCTGAAACGCTTTTGACGTTTACTCGCTTTCCAGGCGGGCCAGTTCAACCACTCCTGCACCTCTCCGATTACGGGCCCAAAAGTAGGCAAACTTTCTGAAATCTGCAAATCGAGCCGCCCTTAATTTAACGGAATCCGCTGCCGAAAAGATGTCGGAGAGCTCAGATCCGGGATTCCGCGGTCTCCAGCTCGAAAATTTCGTGGCGGTCGAACTCGAGCCAGTAGCGGAGCGCCAGTTCGCGGATATACTGCCAATAGGACTCCGTGCGGTCGCCGTAGAGCTCGATGCCGTGCCGGACGTCGCGCCGGATCCGCTCGGCATATTCAGGCTTCAGCCGCAGACGGATCCCTTTGTTCTTGAACCGGAAGAACGCTTCGGGCCGCGGGCTGTCGCATTCGGCGACGCGAATCAAGCCGTGTCCTACCGTGGCACCCGTGCCGACTTGTAATCCGTCGTTCATGCAACTTATGGGAGGTTTGCTCCCGGCATAGGTGGTTACCTCGATGTCGTCGACCCCGATGTTGAAGTACTCGCGGGCCCGGATGCCCATCTTCACCCCGATGGTCGCATAGATGCCCAGGTGGCCGTGCAACTCGTTGGTCAACACGCCGGCGCGCCATTCGCTCGGCCCGTAGAGTGCCAGCGCCTGCCCGATGATCGGCTCGATGTCCTCGGCGTAACATGCGTGGGCGGTCGGGAATCCGTAGAATACGCGGCTTTCGGTGTCGGGCCTGCCCCGCAGCAATTCGAGCGTCGCTTCGCAGAACTTTTCCGGTGCGTGCAACGTGCAAGCCGCGACCGTCGGTGTCAGCTGTTCGGTGTCGAATAATTCCGGTTTGAAAAGATAGAGTGCCGTCAGATCGTCCCACGCTTCGAGATGTCCCGAGTCGATCAGCCGTCGGAGCGGGAGACAGCGGTGCGTAACGACGATTTTCCGGGCATAAGGCGTCGTCAGGGCCGCGATCGAATCGATCCATGCCGGCTCGATGCGCAGCGGGCGCGAGCACCCGGAGACCATGACTGTCGGAATGCCGCTTGCCAGCACCCGCCGTGCGGCATGCGGATCGGCGCAATAGTTTGCTCCTTCGAGCGGACGTTTGCAGTCGTTGTACCAGATGATGCGGGCGATGCGCTGCTTCAGTGCGGGTCGTGCGGCGAGGAGTTCGTCGAAATTGGTCAGGGCGCCCAGCGCAACGGCGATGACCGGTTCTTCTTCGTTTTCGATCGTTTCGGCCAGCAACTCCGGAGCTGCCGGAATCCGGGAGCTGCCGATTTCGCCCCAGTCGATCTGCTCGGAGTGCTCTCGCCAGCGGGGGGCTGCGACACCCGTCGCGCGGCCGCAACCTACCGGAATTCCTTCGTGGTGGAATGTGCGGAGCAATGCGCAGAGACAGGCCGCCGTGCGTTGCGGTGCCTGAGCTCCTTCGGAGGAGGTGATGGCCAGCACTTCGGCTTCGCGGTTGCCCAGGAGCAGGCAGATCGTACGCAGGTCGTCGGCAGCCCCGTCCGTATCGATGACGATGTGGTAGCGGGCTTTGCCCGAATGGGCTTGTGCCGAGAAATGGATGAACGGAAGCAGCAACAAGAGTAAGAGATAGTGTTTCATGACATTGGGATTTTGCTTTTGCTCCGCTCTGCAAATGCCGGGCCACGCGGCCGCATGAAAAATCGCGTTGCCCCGGAAAGGACAACGCGATCGATCGGTTTGTTCGCTGTCGACAGGATCAGAACCGGACGGCTACGTCGTCGTAGGCGAAGTAGGCCGGGGTGGTGAGTCCGTAGTCGTTTTTCTTCGTACCCTCGATGTTGAACTCGATTTTGACGACCTCGCCCAGCGACGAGAGATCCCATTTCGTCCACTCTTTCAAGTAATCGGTACCTTCGGCCAGCATGATTTCGCAGCGTCCGGTCTCCTGGCCGTCGGCGCCGATGCCGATGGCGATCGCTTTCAGGTAGTCTTCGTCGCCGAATGCCGGGCTCTGGCCGTCGCCGTTCACGATGGCGTTCACCACGTAGGTCGTATTCATCACCCACATGTGGTCGATGATGCGCGCCGTGTCGTCCGTGAAGTAGATCGAGGGCAGTTTGCTGTAGGTGTCGCCCTCCTCGACATGGCCGTTCTGTATGCAGAAGTTCTTCGAGCCGTTGTGGCCGCCTGCGGCATATACGGCCAGCTGGTGGTTGAAGTCGCCGTTGGCGAGGTCGGTATCCGTGTAGTTCGACACGGCATGGCCGCCGCCCCAGAACTGGTAGTCGCCGTAGTTGTTGGTCAGCTCCGAGGCCAGGAACGTGTTGTTCTCGTCGTTCCAATTGTAGAGCCACTCCTCCGTAGAGGGGTAGAGGAGCGATCCTCCGTACTGCGGATCGTCGATGAGCGACGACCAGTCGGAGAAGCCTTTGTTGCCGTTGTCGGTTCCTTTGTAGTCGGCGTCCTCGAACGTCAGCACGCGGAGTTCTTCGGGCTCCGGGATGGGCGTGTTGTTGTCGTCATCGTCGTTGCAGGCTGCAAACGTAAGTCCGAGCAGCGCGAAAGGCAGAAGTCTGAAAATCTTTTTCATTGCTTTTATTATTTAAGTTAAGTGTAAAAAAAGTCGACCGTGTCCCTCGGGGAACACGGCGCAACGAAAAATCAAAACGGCTTTTCTGCTGGTTTTCCGCCTTGTCTCTTTTGTGGGGCGGACCGGTCGCTGTTTCGATTCTCGCCCGTACTCCCGCAGGCAATCTTCTGTAGTGCATCGGCAGGTCTTCTGACTTGTTCCTGTTCTGCGCCTTCCCGGCCGCGGGGCCAGTGGCGGATTGCAGATCGCGACGCTCCCTCAGGGGGAGCCGGAACTCACAGCAACGGGTATTGTTGCAGATTCTCACTGCATTCCCTTTTCATTCCGCCGGGCCCGGAGCCTTGCGGAAACCTTTGCGGTGGCAAAGATACGAAAAGCCGAGGGCAAAAGCAAACTTGTTTGCGAGTTTGCCGAGGCAGAGTATCTTGGGCGTGAGCCAAAGTCGAAAAGCCGAGGGCAAAAGCAAACTTGTTTGCGAGTTTGCCGAGGCAGAGTATCTTGGGCGTGAGCCAAAGTCGAAAAGCCGAGGGCAATGCCTATCTTATTTGAACATTGCCCTCGAGCGGTTGTTTTGTCGTCCGAACGATTACCACTCGACCGGATCTTTCAGCAATTCGCCGTCGGCGGCATCTTCTGCCGTGAAGGTGTTGCTTCGATACTGTACGCAGAGCATCGTCAGCGGCTGCGTGCCATTGTTGCGCACCGATCTGCGACCTGCGGGAGCTA
>JAIDKM010000293.1 GCA_029051915.1 Alistipes sp.
ACATACCACAGCGACTTGCCCGTTGCAGGATCGACACCGGCGTAGGTCGGCAGATAGGAGTCGTAGATCGAACCGCCCACCTCTCGGATGTACATGGAGCCGCGGATGCCATTTTCGGCCACGTTGTCGCTCAATTCGAGGATCTTGTTCTTATAGTGCAGCATATTGAGGTTGACATTCCACGTGAAGTTCTTGTAGCGCAGAATGTCGGCGCTCAATTCGATCTCGACGCCCGAGTTGCGAACCGAACCGACGTTGATCGGCAGGGAGGAGTAACCCAGCGAGGGCGGAACGGGCATGTAGTAGAGCATGTCCGACGTCTTGCGCGAGAAGTACTCGACACTACCGCTCAGGCGTCCCTGCCAGAAGCCGAATTCGGCACCCACGTTGAACGAGTGCGACGACTCCCAGGTGATATCCTTGTTACCCTTGTAGTTGAGAGAAAGAGAGAAATCACCGTCGACACGACCGAGAGCATACTGGTCGAGATAAGGATAGTAGTTGCTATAACCGCTCTGATCGAGCAGGTCGTCATTACCTTGAATACCGTAGGAGACCTTCAGCTTCAGCATGTCGATCCAGCGCACGCTGTTGAGGAAATTCTCCTTCGAGAGAAGCCATGCAGCACCGACCGAGCCGAAGTTGCCCCAGCGGTTGTCTTTGTGGAAACGCGACGAAGCATCGCGGCGGTACGAAGCCGAAACAAAATATTTCTCGTCGTAATTGTACTGCAAACGCGAGAGAATACCCATCGTGAAATAGGAATCCGTATACGAAGAGGCTCGCGGAGTTTCATAGATCGTATTGTCCAGTTCCGGAATCGAAGGGTTGAACATGTTGGTGTTCGATCCGCCCAGATACTGAATTTTCAGTTTGTAGGACTCGAAACCGGCCAGTACGTCGAGGTTGTGTTTCTCGGCGAAAGTCTTGGTATAGGAGGCCAGATACTGCTGGTTGACGCTGAAAGTGCGCTGGGAAGCGACGCTCACATATCCCTCGCCCACATACGAACCGTAATAGGGGTTGTAGGAGGTATTGGCTCGCTGGTTCAGCAGGTTGGTGCTGACGTTGGCCGTAAGGTTCAAGCCTTCGACAGGCGTTACGGTTGCATACCAGGTGCCGTTGAAAGCATCGGTCAGCGTACGATGCGTGTCGAGCTCCAGCGAGATCATGGGATTGGCACCGCCGGAGAAAGCACGGGTCTGATTGGTATTGGCACCCGAGTCGTAGATCTTGTTGCCGAGGTCATCATACATGATCTTGCCGTCGGTGCCACGAACATACATCGGGTAGATCGGAGCGATCAGGTTGGCCAGATAGAAGATATTGGCTGCCGAGCCCCAAGTGGTCTGGCCCGAAGGCGAATCGGTAATGGAGTGCGAAAAACCTACGTTTCCGCCGACCTTCAGCCACTTCTTGGCCTGGTAGTCGGCCTTCATACGGGTCGAATAACGCGTAAAGTTCGAGTTCTTCACAATACCCGCATCATCCAGATAACCGGCCGATACATAGTAATTGATGCGATCCGAAGATCCGGCGATGGAGAGATTGTACTCCTGGCGCAGGTTGCCGTTGCCGAACAATTCGTCGTACCAGTCGTCGGGCGTATAGTAATACTCTCCGTCGGAGTAGCCGAGTTTGGCATTGGGGTTGAGCTTGCCGTTGGCACCGATCAGGGTTTCGCCCTCGGGAATCGAGAAGACATTGTAACCCGTACCGCCGTTCGTAGCGTCGAAGAGCATCGAATTGGCATAGGCACGTGCGTCGGCCGCCGAACTGCCCGCATAGCGGCGGTTGTTGTACAAGGCCTTATAAGCCAGTTCATAGTACTGGCCGGGATTATCTATTACGTCGTAGTTGGACACACCGCGCGAGTTGGTACCCCACTTGGCATCGAAGTTGATCACGGCATCGCGCGACTTGCCTTTCTTGGTGGTGATGACCACGACACCATTGGCACCGCGGGCACCGTAGATGGCCGAAGCCGAAGCATCCTTCAGTACCGAGATCGATTCGATATCGGCAGAGTTGATATACGAAAGCGAGCCGTCGTAAGGCGTGCCGTCCACGATATAAAGCGGGGCAGAGCTTGCCGACATGGAGCCGACACCGCGGATGCGGATGCTCGACGAACTTCCGGGCTGACCGTTGCTCGATACGGCCTGTACACCCGATACGGCACCGGCCAAAGCATTCGAGATATTGGATACCTGACGCTTGCCGATATCTTCGGATTTCATAACAGAAGCCGAACCGGTGAAAGCCTCTTTTTTGGCGGTACCGTAAGCTACGACGATCACGTCGTCGATGGCCTGCGAATCTTCCTCAAGCGAAACATCGATACGCGTCTTGCCGGCGATGGCGACCGTTTTGGGGCTGTAACCGATAAAGGATACGGTCAGCGCACCGTCGGCCGGAGCCTGAATGGAGAAACTGCCGTCCGCATTCGTGGTCGTGCCGACAAGTGTACCATCGACCATGACGGTCGCACCGGCTACGGGCGCGCCGTCGGGGCCCGAGACAGTACCGGACACCTGCCGGTTCTGAGCCTGGACGAGCATCGCGCCAGCTCCCAGAATCGCAATTAACGATAGTACAAGTTTTCTTACCATAAACGTTAATTTTAGTAGGTTTTTAAAATAAAAAAGTTCAAGACAAAGATAAGCGATCAAGAGCTAAAAAGCAAGAATATTTATAAGAAAATTTAGTAATATAACGATCGTCCGGTAAAAAGTAAAATTAGGATTACACATTGTTAAAGTTTTTTAAGGATAACTTTCGATTTGTAATGCGTCATTCGGGGCATTTTCTGCCCGATTTTGAAAAATCGGCTCGGCAAACGGGTCCGGAGCGGATACAAAACGGCCCTGTTCCGTCGCCGAGGGCCGCGGATAGAGCGAATCGATCCGTTCGGAAAGCCGGTTCATTTCGCCGTCGAGCGTCGAGCGGGTAACGATGGCATAGATTTGGGTCGTGCGGATACTCTTGTGTCCCAGCAGTTTGCTGATCGTCTCGATCGCCACGCCCTGGGACAGCGTGATGGTCGTGGCGAATGTATGACGGGCTGCATGGAAGGTAACCCGCTTGGTGATTCCAGCCGCCAACGCTATCTGTTCCAGACATTTGTTGCACCAGCCGTTGCCGGGAAGGTCGAAAATGCGGACATCGGGCGCTGCCGGCAGATAGCGGAGCAGGATGGCTTGCGGCAGCGCAAAGAGGCGCACGCTGACTTTGACTCCGGTTTTCCGGCGCTTGAGATCGATCCACGAGTTGCCGCTATGCTGCTGAATCTGCCGCCGCGTCAGGTTGCATACATCTATATAGGAGAGCCCCGTGAAGCAGCAGAACAGAAAGGCGTCGCGCACGAGCCGCTGGGTGCCGGCCGGGAGTTCGAGCCCGATCAGATCGTTGATCTCGGCGACGGTCAGGTAGCTGCGTTCGACATATTCGCTGTGCAGTTTGTAGCCGGCAAACAGGTCGCGGGCGAGGTAGCCTTTGCTGCGGGCCAGCATCAGAACATGTTTGAGCGCAATCAGGTAGACCCATACCGTGTTCTTCTTGCGGTCGCTTTGTTGGACGATGTAGGCATGGAATCCGGTCAGAAAATCCTTGTCGAGTTCATCGAACGGCAGATCGGCCCGCCGATAACGGTGGGCGACGTAACGTTCCAGATGCCGGCAGACGCATCGGTATTTATTATAGGTAGCCTGACTCCGGCTGACGCCCACCATGCGACGGAACTCCTCGTTGTGCCGGCGGAAAAACTCCAGTAGGCGGGGCCGATGACGCGAGGCTCCGAAATAGGCTTCCCGCACCATGACCGGCGTAACGGAGGTTCCGTTCAGGAAGAGCGTCCGATAGCATTGTTCGATCCGGAAGCGGATGTCCGCAAGCTGCCGGTTGATTTCGCCGGCTGCCCGGCTGCGGCCCGACACCTGGCCGGTCGCCGCTGACCAGAGCGCAGGATCTACCGAGAGATGCGTAGAGAGCTGCGCCCGCTGACCGCAGATCGTGATGCGGGCCATTACCGGTACGAGTCCGTTTCGGAGCGGCGCATTCTTCTTAAGATAGAATAGTATTCTGAAGGTGTTTCTCATCCTCTTTCTGCCTGTTCAACATCGTTATTCCGCGTTAAAGGTAACGATAAAGCGACTTCCTTTTGGCATACGAATCGGCCCGAACAGCTTATTTCCAGTTTGTTGAGCGGGTTCTTGCGGTTACTTTTTAGCTACCCGCTCAGAATGCCTTCCCGCACCCTCTTCTTCCGCTTCGCGTTGAGCCAGAATCCATTACGACGCATCGTGCCGGTTTTCCCGTCCGCGCGCCCACTCACTTGTCTGCCAGCGAGTTGCTTCGGCGGCACTCCCTGCTTCGTTTTTTATTTTAAAAACTCAACTAAAATTAACGTTTATGGTAAGAAAACTTGTACTATCGTTAATTGCGATTCTGGGGGCCGGCAGCATCTTCGCGCAGGCCCAGAACCGGCAAATATCCGGTACGGTTACCAACCACGACGGTCAGCCGGTCGTCGGTGCGTCGGTCATCGTCGACGGCACTTCCAACGGTACGACTACCACGATCGACGGTAAATTCGCCGTCTCGGCATCGGCCGACGCTACGCTGACCGTCTCGTTTCTCGGTTACGAAACCCAGAGCGTTCCGGTCGGCGGCAAAACCTGGCTCGACATCGAGCTCAAGGAGGATTCGCAGTCCATCGACGACGTGATCGTCGTGGCTTACGGCACAACCAAGAAAGAGGCTTTCACCGGTTCGGCTTCCGTCATCAAGACCGACGACATCGCCAAACGGCAGGTTTCCAACGTTACCAACGCGCTTTCGGGCGTTACGTCGGGCGTGCAGGTTACCAGCACGAACGGCCAGCCCGGTACCGACGCCACCGTCCGCATCCGCGGTATCGGTTCGTTCTCGGCCAGCAACAAGCCGCTCTACGTGGTCGACGGCGTGCCTTACGACGGACAGATTTCGTCGATCAACACCGCCGACATCGAGTCGCTGACCGTCTTGAAAGACGCCGCCGCTTCGGCCATCTACGGCGCCCGCGGTGCCAACGGCGTCATCCTCATCACCACCAAGCGCGGCAAGAGCAGCGAGGCGGTCATCACCGTCGACGCCAAGTGGGGTTCCAACTCGCGCGCCGTGCCTCAGTACGACGTCATCACCGACCCGGGCCAGTACATGGAGCTCGTCGGCCAGTCCATGAGCACCTACGCCCAGCTCCTCGGCGGGTTCACGCCCGAGCAGGCCGCTCAGTATATCGAGAAGAATATTTATACCAACAGCGCCGGCGGCGTGGGTTACCGCGTCTTCGACTACCCCGAGGGCGAGACGCTGATCGGGGCCGACGGCAAGCTCAACCCCAACGCCACCTTGGGTTACGTCAACGGCGACTACCTCTTCCTGCCCGACAACTGGTACGACGAGCTCTTCGACAAGGGCAATCTGCGCCAGGAGTACAACGTCTCGATCTCGGGCAACTCCGACAAGATCAACTACTACGCGTCGTTGGGCTACCTCGACGATTCGGGTATCATGTCCAACTCGGGCTTCACCCGTTACTCGACCCGTCTGAAGGCCGACTACCAGGCCAAGAAGTGGTTGAAGTTCGGCGCCAACGTCTCTTATTCGAACGTCGAGAACAACAACCCCACCAACCAGACCTCCAGCGGTTCGTCAGCCAACATCTTCTACCTGACCGGCATGATCGCGCCGATCTATCCGCTCTACATCCGTAACGCCGAGGGCTCCGTCGCCAAGGACAGCCACGGTTACACCATGTACGACTTCGGCGACACCTCGACGGGCATGCCTTACAAGCGTACCTTCATGTCGGGTTCCAACCCTGCGTCGATGTGGGAGCTCGACAAGGCTACCTATACCTACGACGACTTCTCGTCGCGTTACTATGCCACGGTCGACATCTACAAGGGTCTGAAGTTCACCTACAACCTGGGCGTCGACCTCTCGACCTACCGTTACCAGCGGCTCTACAACCCCTACTACGGACAGTATTCCAAGGTCGGCGGCGTCATCTACGTCGCCAGCAAGCGCGAGCTGGCTCTCAACCAGCAGCAGTTGCTCAACTACTCGGGTACTTTCGCCGACAAGCACAACATCGACATCCTCGTAGGTCATGAAACTTACAAGTGGAAGCGTTCCTACCTGCAGGGCGGCCGCGAGAAGATCTTCAATCCCAACGTCGTGGAGCTCAACAACGCCATCAGCCAGCAGTCGAACGACTCCTACACCGACAATTACTTCACCGAGGGTTATTTCGCACAGGTCAACTACGACTTCGACGGCAAGTACTTCATCTCGGGTTCCTACCGTCGCGATGCTTCGTCGCGCTTCCACAAGGATCACCGTTGGGGCGACTTCGGCTCGGTCGGCGCCAGCTGGATCCTCTCCAAGGAGAACTTCCTCTCCGGTGCCGAGTGGCTCGATCTGTTGAAGATCAAGGCTTCGTACGGCGTTCAGGGCAACGACAACCTGCTCTACCAGACGGGCGAGACCAACTACTACCCCTACGCCGACCAGTACACGCTCTCGCAGCTCGACGGCAGCTTCGCCACGGCACTCTCCTACAAGGGCAACAAGGACATCACCTGGGAGACCAGCCATTCGATCAACGCCGGCGTCGAGTTCAGTTTCTGGCAGGGTCGTCTGGCCGGTAACGTGGAGTATTTCAACCGTCGCACGTCGGACATGCTCTACTACATGCCGTCGCCCAACTCGATCGGCTACGCCTACTACCCCACCAACGTGGGTTCGGTGCGCAACTCGGGCGTCGAGATCGATTTGAACAGCACGGTCTTCCGCACCAAAAACGTTACGTGGACGCTCAACGCCAACCTCACCTACCTCAAGAACAAGATCATCAAGCTCGACGAGTCGCTCGGCGGCGAGTGGATCGACGGTTCGAGAATCTATCGCGAGGGCGAGTCGATGTACCAGCTCTACCTGCGCAAATACGCCGGCGTCAACGAGAACGGTCAGTCGACCTGGTACCTGGCCGACGGCTCGACCACTACGGAATACGCCCAGGCCGACCGCTTCACCACGGGCGACATCCTCCCGAAGGTCTACGGCGGTTTCGGCACCACGCTGGAGTTCTTCGGCGTCGACTTCTCGATCGCCTTCGCCTACCAGCTGGGCGGCAAGGTCTACGACAACACCTATGCGTCGCTCATGCACGCCGGTACGGCTTCTTCGGCCGGCTCCAACTGGCACAAGGACATCCTCCGGGCCTGGAAGATCGGCGACGAGGCGGGTTCGACCGACGTGCCGCGTCTCTACACAGCCGACAACTACACCAACAGCATGTCGGATCGTTTCCTCATCAGCTCGAACTACCTCGACATCACCAACATCACGTTGGGTTACACGCTGCCGAGCAGCTGGACTCGGAAAGTCCATATCTCCAAGTTGCGTCTCTACATGGCTGCCGACAACGTGGCGCTCTTCACCAAGCGCAAGGGCCTCGACCCGCGTCAGTCCTACACCGCAGCGGGCAGCTACCGTTACGCACCGATCCGTACGATCTCGGGCGGTATCAACCTTACGTTCTAACAGTTAAAACAAGTCGTTGATTATGAAAACAATCTATAAGCTTATCGCAATCGCGTTCGGGGCATTGGCTGTCGCCGCCTGCAGCGACGACCTCGACACCACGCCCGAGGGCGACACGATGACCGAAGACCAGAAGAAGGAGATCTACGAGCAGAATCCCGAAAAGCTGGAGGCCGACGTCCTCTCGCTCTACTCCTCGATGATCGAGCTCCTGGCCATCGAGGACTGGTACGGCGGACAGCTCCATTTCGACTTCGGATACGGCGCCGTCATGTTGATGATGGATTCGTGGGGGCAGGACATGCCTTCCGAGGACAGCGGTTACAACTGGTTCGCCAACAGCCAGGATATGACCGACCGTACGCAGACTTCGCCGCTCGGTTACTTCATCTGGAACAACCTCTACAAGCAGCTGGGTCTGGCCAACCAGGTCATCGCCACGGTTCCGGCCGAGAGCGAGGACGCCACGTCGCTCAACTTCCGCGGCCAGGCGCTCGCCGTCCGGGCTTTCGACTACCTCAACCTCGTGCAGCTCTACCAGTACACCTACGTCGGACACGAGAACGAGCTCGCCGTTCCCATCATTGCGGAGACCATGACCAACGATGAGGCCACGAACAACCCGCGCGCCACAGTGGCCGAGGTCTACGGGCAGATCCTCTCCGACCTCAAGGAGGCCATCGCCATCCTGCCCGAGACGGGCGTCTCCGGTCAGGTGAACCGCAAGGTCGCCTACGGTCTTCGCGCCCGGGCCCATCTGTTGATGCAGAACTACGACGAGGCCTACGACGATGCCGTCGAGGCTGCCAAAGGCTATACGCCCTACTCGATCGCCGAGGTCTCGAAACCGTCGTTCAACGCCTTCAACCACGCTTGGTTGTGGGGCAACGTCATCAGCGAAACCAACGACGTCGTGCTGTCGAGTATCGTCAACTTCCCCGCACACATGTGTTCGTTCACCGGCAACGGCTACGCGCCCGCTTACGCCGGCCGCTATATCAACAGCGCGCTCTACGCCGAGATTCCCGACACCGACGTCCGCAAGGGTTGGTGGGCCACGGTCGACGAAGACGGCCGGTGGGTGGCTCCCAACGTCGACTGGACTTGGGCCATCACCTATAAAGGCTCGGCCTACAACATCGCAGAGTGGGAAGGTTGGCAGGCTCCCTACCTGAACGTGAAGTTCGGCGCCTACAACGACCTCTACGACAACGCGACCAACGCCTGCGACATTCCCTTGATGCGCGTCGAGGAGATGCTGCTCATCCAGGCCGAGGCCAAAGGTCTGAGCCAGAACGGCTCGGTCGCCGAGGGCAAGGCCATCTTGGAGAGCTTCGTGCAGACCTACCGCGATCCCTCCTACACTTGCACGGCTTCGTCGAAAGAGGAGTTCATCGATGCCGTCTGGTTCCAGCGGCGCATCGAATTGTGGGGCGAGGGACAGTCGTGGTTCGACATCATGCGTCTGAAGAAGCCGGTGCACCGGCTGGGCACCAACTTCGAGTCGACCGTCGCCTGGAACCTGCCCGCCGAGGCTCCGATCTTCCCGTTGATTATCCCCGAGGCGGAGACCAACGTCAACCCCGCCTGCACGAACAACCCGATCGCGGCGGCTCCCCAGGCCGGCCAAACCTATTGATCCGGAACCTCCCGGTTCCGAATCCGCACAAGAGCTCCCCAGGAAAGGGAGCTCTTTTTTCATCTCCGGCACAAATCCTGCATTTTACTGCAAACTCCGATTTTTTTTGTATTTTCGCAGATGGAACAAGCAACCCTTACAAAACTACCTGCCATGAATATCCCGGAAATCCAGCCCGGTATCCGTTATGTCGGCGTCAACGACCGCACCACCACCCGCTTCGAGGGGCTCTGGTCTCTGCCGGCGGGCGTTTCGTACAACGCCTATCTGGTCATCGGCGAGCGCATCGCCTTGATCGACACCGTCGAGTCGCACTTCAGCGGCCGGCTCTTCGAGAATATCCGCCGCGAAATCGGCGACCGCAAGATCGATTACCTCGTCGTCAACCACATGGAGCCCGACCACTCGTCTTCGATCGAGGCGCTCTGCCTGCGCTACCCCGCCATCCGCATCGTCGGCAACGCCAAAGCGCTTCAGATGGTCGAAGGGTTCTACGGGCTCAACGCCGCAACGCTCGAGGTCAAGGAGGGCGATACGCTCGACCTGGGCGGCCCGACGCTCTCGTTCCACATGATTCCGATGGTTCACTGGCCCGAGACGATGGTTACCTGGTGTCCCGAGCGGCGCACGCTCTTTTCGGGCGACGCGTTCGGTACGTTCGGCGCCCTGAACGGCGGCATCACCGACACGCAGCTCGACTCCGCACAGTATTGGGACGAGATGCGGCGTTACTACGCTGCGATCGTCGGCAAGTACGGCGCTCCCGTGCAGAAGGCTCTGCAGAAAGTCCGCAGCCTCGACCTCGGTACGATCTGCCCCACCCACGGGCCCGTCTGGCAGCAGCAGATCCCGCAAGTGCTGGGGCTCTACGACAAGATGAGCCGCTACGTCGGCGAGCCGGGCGTCGTGATCGCCTACGGTTCGATGTACGGCCACACCGAGCAGATGGCCGAGCGCATCGCACGGCATCTGGCCGAGGCCGGCATCAAGAAGATCGTCGTCCACAACCTCTCCTACTCCGATCCTTCGTGCGTCTTGCGCGATATCTTCCGTTACGACACGTTCGTCGTCGGCAGTCCCACTTACAACGGGGCGCTCTTTCCGCCCGTGGCCCACTTGCTCGAAGCGGTCTCCGCCCGGTGCATTCCCCAGCGGCGGTTCGCGTTCTTCGGGTCGTTCTGCTGGGCCGGCTGCGCCGTCCGCCAGATCGCCGACTTCGCACAGCAGATGAAGTGGGAGGCGGCCTGCGACGCCGTGGAGATGAAGCAGGGTTTCACCGACGATACCGACTCCGCCTGCCGCACGTTCGCACAGCGGCTCGCCGGCCGCATGTCCCAGAAATAAGCGGTTTTGCCATAAAAAAATCCCGGAGCGGCATCGCTCCGGGATTTTTTTCGTCCGCAGGACGGCTCAGGACGCTCAGATGCGTACCTTCACGATCACCTTGCGCACCTTGCCTTCGCCTACCATCGGCGCATGGCCGTCTTCCGGGAAAAGGATCGAGAACTGGCCCGGACGCATCGTGTAGTAGGTCTGGGGTTCGTCTTCGAAAAGCTGAATGTCTTTCTCCGGGTTGAAGGGGCCTTGCGGTTGCTTCAGATCCTTGCGTTCGCTCCAGCCGAACGACTCTTCGCTGCCGCTCACCAGCAGTTGGATGTCGATGTAGTCGTTGTGTACTTCCAGCTTGGCGTCGCCTTTCTTCTTCAGGTCTCGTTCCATCACATTGGCATAGATGTCGCGGCCTTCCAGTTCATGAATGCCCGGTTCCAGACGGGCCCAGTCGGTCGAAGCGAGCAGTTCGAATGCCCGTTTCATGCGCGGATGCACGTTTTCGTAGCGCGCGCTGTTTTTCAGTGAGTCGAAAATCATGGTTTTATTTTGGGTTTTCAGTTTCTGCCGGCCAGCGATTTGAAGCGCACGACCACCGGGTAGTGATCCGAGCACTCGATTCCGGGTACTTCGTAGGTTATGGGTTGCAGTGCGGGCGAAGCCAGCATGTAGTCTATGCGCAGCATGTTGAAGAATCCGCGGTAGGTGTGCGAGTATCCCGAGCCGGACTCCGAAAAGGCGTCGGTCAGGCCGCGCGACATCGTGCGGTAGACGTACGACATCGGCGTGTCGTTGAAGTCGCCGCAGACGATCCGCAGCTCCGGCGCCGGATCCATCGCTCCGACGATCGACTCCACCTGCGCCGCACGCAGGGCTCCGTTGCGCCGCAGCCGGCCGGCGATGCTGCGCAGCTTCACTTCGCGGGCCGTGTCGCCGATGAATCCGCGATGCACTATGTAGTCGTTGTCCGACGCCTTGATCGCCGTCGATTGCAGGTGGTTGTTGTAGATGCGCACCGTGTCGTCGCCGATCGCCACGTCGGCCCACACCGAGGATTCGGGCGTCAGCAGCACTCCCGAGCGCACCACACGGTAGCGGCTCAGAATCGTCTGCTCCGGCTCGGCTTCTTCGTCCAGGCCGAAGCGGGCGCTTTCGTAGCGCGTCTTGAGTTCTGCGAAGCGGTCGCTTTCTTCGGCCAGGCGCGCGTTGAATTCCTGAAAACAGATCACGTCGGGTTTCAGGCTGTCTATCAGTTCGGCAATGCGGTCGGCGCTGCTTCGGCCTTCGTCATCATGAAAATAGCGGACATTGTAGCTCATCACACGGAACGTGCCGCGTTCGGAGTAGCCCGCACCGTAGGTTCTTTCCAGCTGGGGTTTCCAGAAGAGCGACACGCCGAACAGCCCCGCCACGACCAGCACGACCATCCACCCCGCCCGGAACAGGCGCCAGCGCACGATCCAGTAGCAGGCCAGCAGCACCGTCAGTACATAGAGCGCCGGCACGGCCAGCGCCAGCACCGGAAAGATCCACATGCGCGCCGGGTCGACATGGGGCACCGCATAGATCATGGGCATCGCGATGCCCATGACCACCGTTACCGCCGTGAGGGCCAGATCGACGAACCACATCCACGGGCTGCGGCGCGGGCGCAGCGATCCGCCTTTGTATTCGATGTACTTCTCTTCTTCCATCTCAGAATCGGATTATGCCGCGTCGTTTCCACCAGTAGAGCAGGGCCACGCCCCAGAGCATGCCGCCCACATGGGCGAAGTGGGCCACGTTGCCGCCTCCGCGCCAGCCCAGGAAGAGTTCGATCACTCCGTAGATGATTACGAACCACTTGGCTTTCATCGGGATAGGCGGGAATATCAGCATGATGACCGCATTGGGATGCAACACGCCGAATGCCAGCAGCAGCCCCATCACGGCGCCCGACGCGCCGACCAGCACCATCGGTTCGCCCAGTCCCCAGGCGATGGCCGCCTGGATGAGCGCCGCCCCCACGCCGCAGAGCATGTAGTAGACCAGCAGGCGTTTCGGGCCCAGTTCGTATTCGAGCGTGCGGCCGAACATCCATAGCGCGAACATGTTGAAAAACAAGTGTTCGAAGTTGGCATGCAGGAACATGTAGGTTACGAACTGATAGGTGCGGAAAAACGGCATTCCCACCCACAGCGCGCAGTATCTCTCGATCGTCGTCCCCACGGGCAGCAGGGTCGTCGCCATGAACATCAGCAGGTTGATGATTATCAGGTTCTTTACGACCGGCGGGGTCTGAAAATAGCGGTTCATGCGTTGGTTCTTTTTTGCAAAGGTAGGGGTTTTCGGCCGATTATCCCAGCCGCGTGCGGATATCTTCCGCCGATATTTCTGCAAGAATGGTCTTGCCCGAGGGCGAAAAGCTGATGTTTCCCGTCTCCGCGAGGCGTTCCAGCAGCACGGCGGCTTCTTCGCGCGTCAGCATGGGCAGGTGTCCGCGCGCAGCAGCCCGGGCCATCGTCGCCGCGATCTTCTCCCGGCGCACGTCGCCCGCCGACAGCGGGAGGGAGAGGGCTTGCAGCAGGTCGTAGAGCATTTGGTCGAGTCCTTCGGCCGGCAGTTCGGCCGGCACGCCCTTCACTTCCACGGTATCTTCTTCCAGCAGGTCGATATCGAATCCCAGGGCCGCCACATCCACGGCGTTCTCTTCCAGCAGCGCATATTCTTCGTCCGAGAGCACCAGCCGCTCGGGGAAGAGCAGTTGCTGGCTCGCCGACGAACCGTTCGACAGCATCCGCAGATACTCTTCGTAGAGCACCCGTTCGCGGGCCCGCCGCACGTCCGCTACCACCAGCCGACCGTTCAGCGTCGCCGCCAGATAGCCGCCTGCCAGGGGCAGCGGGTCGGAGAATCCGGCTTGCGGTTCCATGTCCGGAAGTTGTTGTTCGGCATCTTCCCCCGAGGGGATGAATTCCAGTTCGCTCTCCGGTTGCACGACTCCGCCCGATATGAATTCTTCGAAGGTCTCGCCCGATTCCGGCAGCGTGAATCCGCCCGCCGTTTCGAAACCGTCCGGCTCTGCGAAGCGCCCGCCGTAGCTTCCCGACGCTCCGCTCCGCACCCGGCCGTATCCGGATGTCGGGACGGCCACGTCCGACGCCACCGTTCCGCACGTCCGGCCCGGAACATCGAAGCCCGTGAAGTCTTCGTTGGGATCGGGAGCCGAGGGATCTATGTATTCTTCCCGAAACGGGTTGTAGTTCTCGTCCGACATGGCCCGCGGTTCCGCATAGACCGCTCCGCGTTCCAGCACCGGGATCTCCACACCGCCGTCGCGGTCGAAATCCATCGGCGGCACGGCCCCCGTCTTGGCCAGCGTCTCGCGCACGGCCGCATTGACGATCTGCCATACCTCCTCTTCGTCGGCGAACTTCACTTCGGTTTTTTGCGGATGGACATTCACATCCACACGCGAGGGATCCACCGTCAGATAGAGGAAGTACGAAGGTTTGCAGTTCTCCGGGATCAGTTTTTCGTAGGCTTTCAGAATCGCGCCCGCCAGATAGGTACTGCGGAAAAAGCGGCCGTTCACAAAGAAGTATTCCGGATTGTGTTGGCGCTTGGCGGCCGCCGGGCGGCCGATGAATCCTTCCACCCGGGCGATCGAGGTGTCGGCTTCCACTTCCAGCAGGTTCTGCTTCATGTGGCGGCCCACCACATCTACGATGCGGCCCGCCAGCGACGTCGCCGGCAGCATGCTGAGGGGTGCGTCGTTCGAGTAAAGTTCGAAGGCGATCTGCGGATTGCACAGCGCCACACGCTGAAATTCCGTGCGGATCTGCGTCGCCGATACGGTGCTCTTGTCCAGGAAACGGCGCCGGGCCGGGACATTATAGAAAAGGTTGCGTACGAAGAATTGCGATCCCACCGGACACATCACCGGCGTCTGCGAGGCGAACTGGCCTCCGTTGATTTCGGTGCAGGTTCCCACTTCGTCGCCTTCCTGACGCGTGCGCAGCTCGACTTGCGCCACCGCCGCGATCGAGGCGAGTGCTTCGCCGCGGAATCCGAACGTCGAGAGGGCGTATATGTCTTCCACCGAGGCGATCTTGCTCGTCGCATGGCGGTCGAAAGCCATCCGCGCATCGATGGGCGACATGCCGCAGCCGTCGTCGACGATCTGTATCAGGTCTTTTCCGCCGTCGCGGAAGTTGACCTGCACGCGCCGCGCGCCGGCATCGATGGCATTCTCCATCATCTCTTTCACCACCGACGCCGGGCGGTTCACTACCTCGCCCGCAGCGATCTGGTTGGCTACCACTTCGGGCAGCAGTCTGATCCGGTCGGCCATCTATTCTTCGTAATCGTTGGGTACTATGACTATGGGCTGTTCCTGCCACTCCGTCTCGCTCACATGCGACTGATCGAACGCATCGCGCGGCGCGATCGGCTCCGGCACGGGCGCTTCCGCCGCCGCGGGGGCCGTGCGGCTGCGCAGAAGCAGGTCGGCCAGCCGCGGGTAGAGCAGGTAGATGAAGAGCAGCACCAGCACGGCCCCCGCAGCCATCTTCCAGATGCGCACGCGCCCCGTCGCTTCTTCGCGACTGCGGCGCGCGGCGCGCGCTTCCCGCTGGGTGCGGATGTATTGACCCGGGCGGTATTCGCGTTGCAGGTCTTCCGCCCGTTCGCCCCGCAGTTCGGCACGGCGTTCTTCGCGCGCCTCCTTTTCGGGGTCGTAATAGCGGGGAATGTAGTTGAACTTGTTCGCGTGTTTCTTGAATGGGGTAAAGCCGAGCATGGGTCTCTGTCGTTTATCGGAAGAAGCTCTTCATCCGTTCGAATATGTTCTGGTTCTTCACCGACTCGGCTTTCCGGAATCCGGGTTGCTCGGAGAGTTGTTCCACCAGTTTCTTCTCTTCGGCGCTGAGTTTCGACGGGATCGTGATGTCCACCACCACCAGTTCGTCTCCGCGGCCGTAGCCGTTGACATCCGGAATGCCTTTGCCGGCCAGACGCAGCACCTTGCCCGCATGCGTTCCCGGGGCGATCTTGATCTTCGCCCGGCCGTCGACCGTCGGCACCTCCACCGTGCCGCCCAGCAGGGCCATCGGCACCGTGATGTTCAGGTTGTGTATCAGGTCGTTGCCGTCTCGCACCAGCTCCGGATCGGGCACCTCTTCGATCAGCACCTGCAGGTCGCCGTTGATGCCGCCATGACGGGCCGCATTTCCCTTGCCCGTTACCGTGAGGGCCATGCCTTCGCCCACTCCGGCCGGTATGGCGATCTCCACCACTTCTTGTCCGCGCACCGTTCCTTCGCCCTTGCATTCGTCGCAGGGCGAGGTGATCACCTTGCCCGTGCCGCCGCACGTGGGGCATACGCCTTGCGTCTGCACCCGGCCGAAGAAGGAGTTCTCCACCCGCATCACATAGCCCGAGCCGCCGCACGTCGAGCAGGTCGAGTACGAGTTCGCATCTTTGGCTCCCGAGCCGCCGCACTTCGCGCAGGCTACGGTTTTGTTGATCTTGAGTTTCTTGGTTACGCCCGTGGCGATCTCAGCCAGCGTCAGCTTGACTTTCACGCGGATGTCCGACCCGCGGTTCACGCGGCGCCCGCCCGACGACGAGCGGAATCCGCCGCCGAAATGTCCGCCGAAGATGTCGCCGAACTGCGAGAAGATGTCTTCCATCGAGAAGCCTCCGAATCCGCCGAAGTCTCCGGCGCCTCCGCCCGCCGCACCGTGCATGCCGGCATGGCCGAACTGGTCGTAGCGGGCGCGCTTGTCGGGGTTCGACAGCACGTCGTAGGCTTCGGCCGCCTCCTTGAACTTCTCTTCGGCCTCCTTGTCCCCGGGGTTCTTGTCGGGGTGGTATTTGATGGCCGCTTTGCGGTAGGCCTTCTTTATTTCGTCAGCGTTAGCGTTCTTCTGGACGCCCAGTACTTCGTAGTAGTCCCTTTTTTCTGCCATGATCTTACTCTCCTACAACCACTTTTGCGAATCGCAGCACTTTGTCGCCCAGCATGTAGCCCGTCTGCACCACGTCGATCACACGGCCTTTCTTCTCTTCGCCGGCCGCAAAACGGGCCACGGCTTCCGACAGGTCGGCGTCGAACTCCTTATCGCGCACTTCGATTTCGCTCACGCCCCGTTGGCGCAGCGCCTCGGTGAACTTCTGGGAGATCAGCAGCACGCCGGCACGCAGGGCTTCCAGGTCGTCGCTCTTTTCCATCGCATCGACCGCCCGCTGCACGTCGTCGCGCACCGGCAGCATCGCCAGCAGCACATCGCGGCCGCCGCTCTCCACCAGCTCCATC
>JAIDKM010000294.1 GCA_029051915.1 Alistipes sp.
GCTACGAAGGCCGTTTTGGAGGACGTCATCCGCTTCGTTCCCGAGAAGTACAAGAATACCTACCGCCATTGGATGGAGAACATCAAGGACAGGTGCATTTCGCGCCAGTTGTGGTGGGGCCAGCGCATTCCCGCTTACTACCTTCCCAAGGGGGGCTTCGTCGTCGCGCTCACGCCCGAGGAGGCTCTGGAGAAGGCCCGCGCCAAGTCGGGCGACGCTTCGTTGCAGCTCGCCGACTTGCGACAGGACGAGGATGTGTTGGATACCTGGTTCTCGTCGTGGCTGTGGCCCATTTCGGTCTTCGACGGCATCCGCAACCCCGACAACGACGAGATCCGGTATTACTATCCCACCAACGATCTGGTTACGGGCCCCGACATCATCTTCTTTTGGGTCGCCCGCATGATTATGGCCGGTTACGAGTTCCGCGGCGAGAAGCCTTTCGCCAACGTCTACTTCACCGGCATCGTCCGCGACAAGATCGGCCGCAAGATGTCCAAGCAGCTGGGCAATTCGCCCGATCCGCTCGATTTGATCGATAAGTACGGCGCCGACGGCGTGCGCCTGGCCATGCTCATGTCTTCGTCGGCCGGCAACGACGTCATGTTCGACGAGGCTTTGTGCGAGCAGGGCCGTAACTTCGGCAACAAGATCTGGAACGCCTACCGTCTGGTCAACGGATGGTCGGTTGACAGCAAGGCTGCACAGAGCGAGAACGACCGGTTGGCCGTCGAGTGGTTCCGGCAGACGCTCGGCCGTACGTTGCGCCAGGTCGACGACGACTTCCGGTCGTACCGCATCTCCGAGGCTTGCACGGCGCTCTACCGCCTCTTCTGGGACGACTTCAGTTCCCAGTATCTGGAGATGGTCAAGCCCGCCTACGGACAGCCCGTCGACTCCAGGACAATGGAGGAGACCCGCGGATTCTTCGACGCCTTGATGCGCGCGTTGCATCCGTTCATGCCTTTCGTTACCGAGGAGATCTGGCAGGATCTCGCGCCTCGCGCCGAGGGAGAGTCGATCTGCGTGGCTCCGATGCCGCAGCCCGCCGCCGAGGACGTTGCTTTGCTCGCCCGCTTCGAGCTCGTCCGCGAAGTCGTCTCCGCCGTGCGCAACATCCGTAACCAGAAGAATTTGCCTCAGAAGGAGTCCCTTCGGTTGCAGGTCATCGTCGACGACAATTTCCCCGCCGAATATGAGCCCGTAATCATCAAGATGGCCAATCTTTCGGCCATTGAGCCCGTTCGCGAGAAGGATCCCGCCGCCGCCGCGTTCATCGTCAAGACCACGCAGTACTTCGTGCCTCTGGCCGGTATGATCGACGTCGATGCC
>JAIDKM010000295.1 GCA_029051915.1 Alistipes sp.
TTGATGACCACGGTGACGGCATCGGCGCGGTCGCTGCAGGAGAGCCCCCGGTAACCGGCGGCGGCCAGACGGGCCATCAGATGCTCGCTGTCGACCGTGTTCTTGGAACAGCCGAGCGTGATGACGTTAATCTTTTTCATCGCCGAACAACGCGTTAACGAATTCGCGGCGATCGAAGATGCGCAGCTGGTCGATGCCCTCGCCGATGCCGATGTAACGCACCGGAATGCGGAAGCGGTCGCTGATGCCGATCACCACGCCGCCCTTGGCCGTGCCGTCGAGCTTGGTGATCGTCAGCGAAGTAACCTGCGTGGCCTGGGTGAACTGCTTGGCCTGCTCGAAAGCGTTCTGCCCGGTCGATCCGTCGAGCACGAGCATCACCTCGTGCGGAGCGCCGGGGATGACTTTGGACATGACGTTGCGGATTTTGGTCAGCTCGTTCATCAGACCTACTTTGTTATGCAGGCGTCCGGCCGTGTCGATGAGCACGACGTCGGCGCCGTTGGCTTTGGCCGAGGTGAGGGTGTCGAAGGCGACCGACGCGGGGTCGGAACCCATCTCCTGTCGGATCATCGTGGCTCCGGCCCGATCGGCCCAGACCTTGAGCTGGTCGATGGCGGCGGCGCGGAACGTATCGGCGGCTCCGATCCAGACCTTGCGGCCGGCTTTGGCGAGCTGCGCCGCGAGCTTGCCGATCGTGGTGGTCTTGCCGGCGCCGTTGATCCCCACGACCATGACGACGTAAGGCTCGCCGGGGCGGGCGTCGAGCCCGAAGTTGCCGGCCGAACCGTGAGCCTCCTCCAGCAGGGCGGCGATCTCCTCGCGCAGAATGGACTGCAACTCCGAAGTGTTCATGTATTTGTTCTGCGCCACGCGCTCCTCGATGCGGCGGATGATCTTGACGGTCGTCTCGACCCCCACGTCGGAGGTGATGAGCACCTCCTCCAGCTCGTCGAGCACGTCGGCGTCGACGGTCGAGCGGCCGGCGACGGCGCGGGCCAACTTGGAAAAGAGCCCCGTTTTCGTCTTTTCGAGCCCGGCATTCAGGTCGTCCCGGGCGGACGCATCGGTGTCCTCCGGCGACTGGGCCGCCGCGTCGGGTCTCTTTTTGAAAATATCGAAGAAAGCCATACGGTAATCGGAATTAACGGTGCGGGAAATACCCTCCCGCAAAGATAGGGAGAAAATAAGAATCTCCGAAAAAAAAACGTTATCTTTGTAAAACCATGTTCGTAGTGCAGATGAAAAAGAGACTCTTATTGCTGCTGATCGCAGTCGGCTGCGCCCTGCCGGCTGCGGCGCAGGATCTGATCCTTAGGCGCGATTCGTCGCGCATCGAAGTCCGGGTAACCGAAATCTCGCCGACGGAGGTGCGCTACAAACGCTATTCGAACCCGGACGGCCCGACCTATGTTCTGTCTGTCGGCGACATCCGTTCGATCCGCTATGCCAACGGCGAGGAAGAGGTTTTCGAAGTGCCGCAATCGTCGGCCGCCGAGCCGTCCGAAGCCGATTCGCGCCCCCGGCAGTATCGGGTGGGCGACTATTATGACCGTGGCGGAGTGTGCGGCATTGTCTGCTATGTGGATGCGAGCGGCGAACACGGGCTGGTGCTTTCGCTGGACGAGGCGATGCTGGCGTGGAGCACCTACCGCAAACCCGACTTCCGCGAAACGGGCGCCGATCACCCGAGCGACGGGCAGCGGAACCTGGAAGCCGTCGCCCGCTTCATTGAGGAAAACGGCCTTTCGTGGGACGATTTCCCGGCGTTCGACTGGTGTCGCGTACACGGCGAGGGCTGGTATCTTCCGGCCATCGACGAAATGCTGGCCATCGGCCACGGCTATCATGGCGGCTCCCGGGCCCACAGCGACCGCAAGGCCCGAAACGCCTTCAACGACGCGCTCCGTGCGCACGGCGGCAAGCGGATGGATCGGATGCTCTACTATTTTTCGTCGACCGAAAAGAATGAGAAAGAGGCTTATGCGAGCCATATGGATCTCGAACCTCCCTATCTGATCGAGATTCCGAAATACAACAAGTTTCTGGTACGGGCCGTACACAAGTTCTGAGCGGCGAAAATACAAAGGGCATCCCGCGGGATGCCCTTTGTATTTAAGAGGTTGTACTCCTAAAATACTATTTCTTCTCTTCTGCGAAGAAATCCTTGACCTGGTCGTTGGGAACGATACCCTCCTTGAACATGTAGGCACCGGTCTTCTCCGATTTGACCATCTTGATGCACTTGGTAAAGTTCTTACCCGTGCCGGTTTTCAGTGTTGCGACTACTTTCTTTGCCATGGTGCTCTAAAACTATTTGATTTCACGGTGAAGGGTTACACGCTTGAGGAACGGATTGTACTTGCGACGCTCCAGACGGTCGGGGGTGTTCTTCTTGTTCTTGGTGGTGATGTAACGCGACATGCCGGCTACACCGCTCTCCTTCTGTTCGGTGCATTCGAGGATGACCTGAACTCTGTTGCCTTTCTTTGCCATTTCAACGAAAAATTTTTAGTAAACGTTCTTCGGAGCTACGGCCTCGCGCAGAGCGACCTCCAGCCCTTTCTTGTTGATGGTTTTCATGCCGGCAGCCGTAACCTTCAAGGTGATCCAGCGGCCCTCCTGCTCCGACCAGAAGCGCTTGGTTTTCAGATTGGGACTGAATTTGCGCTTGGTCTTGTGGTGCGAGTGCGAGACGTTGTTGCCCACCATCGCTACCTTGCCTGTGATTTCGCAAACTTTCATGGACGTTTGATTTTTGGTTTATCCCCTCGCATAAAAGGGGATGCAAATATACGACTTTTTCGGGAAACGGCAAAGCCTGATGAAGAATTAAGAAAGAAAAATTAAGAATCGGATGAACGAAACCGGCTTAATCTTTCATTGCGAGCAGTTCTTCCCGCAGCAGCGCGATGGCGGCCGATGCGGCGCGGTCGATGATCTGACCGCGGTCGGTGCCGCATTGTTTGAGCCGGGCGACGGTGCCGGCAGGCGTGGCGACGGCGATCCAGACCGTGCCGACGGGTTTTGCTGCGGAGCCGCCCGTGGGGCCGGCGATGCCGGTGGTGGCCACGGCGTAATCGGCCTGCGCAAGGCGCCGCACCCCTTCGGCCATTTGCCGGGCGACCTGCTCGCTGACGGCGCCGAACTGTGCGAGGGCCGCAGGATCGACGCCCAATACGTCGGCTTTGGCCTCGTTGCTGTAGCTGACCACGCCGCAGCGGAAGTAGGCCGAGGCGCCGGGCATGGCCGTGAAGCGGGAGGCGATGGTGCCGCCGGTACAGCTTTCGGCGGTGGCGAGCGTGAGACCGTGCTCGGTCAACGTGCGGTGAACCAACTCCTGGAGGGTAGCCGTTTCGTAACCGACGACGTACTCGGGAATGATCGTTTGTAGCGCCGCGAACTGCCGTTCGATCTCCTGTGAGACGCTTTCGCCTTCGACCTCGTAGGCCGAAAGACGGAGCCGTACGGCTCCAGGATTGGGCAGGTAGGCCAGCTTGAGGTAGGACGGCAGGGCATTTTCCCACGCCTCGATCCGCTCGGCGAGCATCGATTCGGCCAGTCCCGAAGTGATGAGCGTGCGGTGGACGATCTGCCGGAGCGCGAAGCGGGCCTTGAGCCGCGGCATGACCTCGTCCTGCATGAGATGCTCCATTTCGAACGGCACGCCGGGCAACGAAACCACGACGCGCCCCTCGTGCTCGAACCACATGCCCGGTGCCGTGCCGTGGGCGTTGAACAGCACGGTGCAGCAAGCCGGCACGAGAGCCTGCGACCGGTTCAGTTCGTTGAAGGCGATGCCGCGCTCGGAGAGCATCCGTTCGACGTGTGCGGAGACGGTCGGATCGCAGACCAGCTCGCTGCCGAACAGCTCGGCGAGGGTCTTCTTGGTGATGTCGTCCTTCGTGGGGCCGAGGCCTCCGGTGAGGAGGACGACCTGCGAAGTTGCGAGGGCACGCCGCAGCGTCGAAACGATCTGCTCGCGGTCGTCGCCGATCGAGATTTTCTCGTGCACGACGATGCCGGCAGCATTTAGATGGCGGGCGATGGAGACCGAATTGGTGTCGACGATCTGGCCGATGAGGATTTCATCGCCGATGGTTACGATCGTAGCCTTCATGGAATCGGGGTTTTAGGATTCGGAGAGCTCCGCCTGCGCGGGCTGCGGCTCTGCCGTTGCCGACGCGGCCGCTTTGGCCGCAGCGTCGTCGATCAGGGCGCGGCAGATGTCGCCGATCAGGCGGGGCCCCTCGTAGATGAGTCCCGTGCAGAGCTGGATCAGGTCGGCGCCGGCGTCGAGCATGGCCCGGGCGTCGTCGGCACTCATGATGCCTCCCACGCCGATGATCGGATAGGTGCCGCCCGAGCGGGTGTGGATGCGGCGGACGATCTCGACGGCCCGCCGGGCGAGGGGCGCTCCGCTCAGGTGCCCGCTGCCGGCCTTGCCGATGCCTGCGCCGCTGGTCTGCAGTCCCGAGCGGCTGCGGGTGCCGTCGGTGGCGACGATGCCGTCGAGCGGCGTCTCGATCAGAATGTCGGTTACCAGGTCGACCGTCTCGTCCGACATGTCCGGCGAGACCTTGAGCATGATGGGCCGGTAGTGGTTCTGCCCGCGGCGGAAGTCGAAAAGCGGGTCGAGGATGGCGAGGATCTGCTGCCGGGTATAGGATACGTCGCCCGTGCCGATGCAGTCGCAGTTGATGTTGACGGTGAAGTAATCGGCGTACTGGTAGAGGTTGCGGAACAACTTGAGGTAGTCGGCCGCCGCGCTCTCGGGCGGGGTGGAGGTGTTGCGGCCGATGTTGCATCCCACGACGATGTTTTTCCGGGGCCGCCGCAAATAACGGATCGCCGTATCGAGGCCGCGGTTGGGCAGGCCCGTGCGGTGGATCAGAGCCAGATCTTTCGGCAGACGGAAGATGCGGGGGCGCGGATTGCCCGACTGGGGGCGCGGCGTGAGCGTGCCGACCTCGACGAATCCGAAGCCGGCGGCCGCCAGCCCGCGGACGGCTTCGCCGTTGCGGTCGACTCCGGCGGCCAGCCCCACAGGATTGGCGAAGTGCAGTCCGAAGACCTCGCGTTCGAGCGCCGGATGCCGCACTGCGCATCCTTTGTCCAGCAGCCACCGCCCGCCCGGCAGCCAGCCGACGATCCGCAGCAACCACATGACGCTGCGATGGGCCCGCTCGATATGGAGCGCGAAAAGAAGCGGTCTGATGATCTTGCGATACATATCGGGCGCAAAAGTAAGAATTAAAAATCAAATGTGTACCTGCCGAGGGCGGATTTTGTCGGGAGGAGCGACGGAAGCTCCGGGCGGTTCCGGTCAGAAATATTCGTGCCGGTAGGCGTATTCGTCGCGCAAACGTTCGAAACCGTCCGGCTCGGTCTTCAGCTGCCGGCTCTGCGCCTCGATGTCGAACGCCCGGCCGATCGTGCTGCAAAGTTCCGGCCACGAGAGCCTGCGCGGTGCGGAAGGTGCGGCCGTCGGGGGATACCACCCGTCGAGCGGCAGTCCGAACAACGCGGCGACGGCCCGCACGGCGAGGGCCGTGGCGGTGGCTTTTCCCTGCTCGGAGTACCCGGCGATGTGGGGTGTGGCGAGCAGAGCGCGGCGAAGCAGGTCGAGGTCGATCGCTGGCTCGCCCTCCCAGACGTCGAGGACGCAGCCGAGACCGCTTGCGAGCAGGGCGCGGCCGTCGACCACCTCGCCGCGCGAAGAGTTGAGGAGCACGGCGTCGGGTTTCAACATGCGAAGCAATGCGTCGTCGGCCAGATGCCGGGTCGAGGCGTTCAACGGCACGTGGAACGTGAGCAGGTCGGCTTCCCGGGCCACCGTGTCGAGCGGCAGGAATCCGCAATGCTCGCGCGCTTCGCGCGGCGGGTCGCAACAAAGCACGCGGAAGCCCCAATGCTCGGCATACTCCTTTACGAGCGTCCCGACATGTCCGACCCCGACGATGCCCAGCGTCTTTTCGGCGGGGCGCCACTGCCTGCTGCGGGCCAGCCAGGCCAGTGCGGCGGCGACCCACTGGAGGACGCCCCGGGCGTTGCATCCGGCGGCCGTTTCGACGCGGATGCCGCGGGAGGCGCACCAGGCGGTGTCGATGTGGTCGAAGCCGATGGTGGCGGTGGCGACGAGCCGGACGCGCGATCCGCCGAGCAACTGTTCGTTGCAGCGGGTGCGGGTGCGGACGATCAGGGCGTCGGCATCCCGCACGTCGTCGGGCCCGATGGCGGCACCGGGCAGGTAACGCACGTCGGCCCACGGTTCGAGCACCCCCCGCAGAAACGGAACGGCGCTGTCGGCGACGATGGTGATTTTCGGAACAGAACTTTTCATTATGACGCCAAAGGTAGAAAAAAAACAAAAAATGTGTACCTTTGGCTGCGGAAACGAACGAAGACCTACGATATTATATATAGGACGATGGCGGACATTGCGGCTGGACAACATTTCGATCCCGACGGAGTCGGCGTGGACAACGGAAACTATTTCGGGCTTCCTTTCGAACCCGAAGAAGCGGCGCTGGTGCTGATCTCGGCTCCGTGGGACGTAACGGTCTCCTATGGTGCGGGGACGGTTTACGGGCCCGATGCCATCATCGAAGCATCGACGCAGCTCGACTTCTACGATCCGCTTTCGCCCGACGCCTGGCGCCGGGGCATTGCGACGGCCGATGTAGACTATTCATTGCAGGAGGAGTCGCAGCGGCTGCGGGGCGATGCCGAGAAGGTGATCCGCCACCTTGAGCGGGGCGGGGCGCCCGACGACGACAGCATAGCCCGCAAGGTACGCCGGGTGAACGAAGCCTGCGCCGCCATGAACGCCAACATCGAAACGCAGGCCCGGCACTGGCTCGACCTGGGAAAGATCGTGGGGCTGGTCGGCGGCGATCACTCGACGCCCTACGGACTGATCCGTGCGCTGGGCGCCCGGCATGCGGGTTTCGGCGTGCTGCACCTCGATGCCCACTGCGACCTGCGCGAAGCCTACGAAGGATTCGAATTCTCCCATGCGTCGATCATGTACAACGTCCTGCGCGACGTTCCCCAGGTAAGGAAGATCGTGCAGGTGGCCGTGCGCGACTTCAGCCGCTCGGAGCTGGAGCTGGCCGCCGCGTCGGAGCGGGTGGAGCAGTTCGACGACCTGTCGCTTGCGGCGGCGGAGTTCCGCGGTGAGACGTGGGACGAACAGTGCCGCCGGATCGTCGACCGACTGCCGCAAGAGGTCTATGTGAGCTTCGACATCGACGGTCTTTCGTTCGAAAACTGCCCCCATACCGGCACGCCGGTGTCGGGCGGTCTGAGCTTCAACAAAGCCATGTGGCTGGTCGATGCCGTGGCCCGTTCGGGCCGCCGGATCATCGGCTTCGACGTGGTGGAGGTGGCCCCCTCGCCCGAAGAGAGGCTCGATGCCATCACGGGTGCCCGCGTGCTGTGGAAACTCTGCGGCATAGCGCTGAAATCGAATGACGAACAACAAAAATAAATAGCTATGCGTCTGTTTTCAATGTATCGGTGGGTGCGCAGCGGCCACAAACTTTCGCTGCGCAGCCGTGGTTTCATGGAAGCCCCCTGGGCGGGCGGCGTGGTGCTGCTGGCATGCGTGGTCGTAGCCATGCTGCTGGCCAATCTGCCCTTTACGAAGGAGTATTACCACCACTTCCTGGAGACCGATCTCTCGCTGGTGGTGAAGTCGCCCAGCGGTGCGATCGACTGGGCGTTCCCGCAAGGAATGACCGTCGAAAAGTTCATCAACGACTGCCTGATGGTGATCTTCTTCTTTACGGTAGGCCTGGAGATCAAGCGCGAAGTAGTCAACGGGCAGCTTTCGTCGGTGCGCAAAGCCATACTTCCGGTAGTGGCTGCGGCGGGCGGCATGCTGGCGCCGGCGCTGATCTTCATGGTATTCAATCACGGAACGCTGGCGGCCAACGGCTGGGGAATCCCGACGGCGACGGATATTGCATTCGCCGTGGGCATTCTTTCGATGCTGGGCGACCGGGTGCCGGTCTCGCTCAAGATCTTCCTGACGGCCCTGGCGATCGCCGACGACCTGGGTGCCATTCTGGTGATCGCCTTCTTTTACGGCGGAGAACTGCAACTCGGACTGCTGGCGCTGGCGCTGCTGGTCATGGCGGGCGTTTGGCTTCTGCACAAGATGGGTGAAAAACGGATGATCTTCTATCTGCTGCCTGCGGTGGCGGTGTGGGGTCTGTTCTACTATTCGGGCATCCACGCGACGCTCTCGGGCGTGGCGATGGCGATGCTGATCCCGATGGAGCCGCGCTACAGCAAGGAGTATTTTGTGCACAAGATGCGCTGGCTCAAAGAACATCTGCTGGCCGTCGAGGAGTCGCACGAAGAGTTCCCCAACGAAGAACACCGCTTCTATCTGCGTCAGATGTCGCAGCTGGGTACCCGCTCCGCAGGCATGAGCTACCGGCTGGAACATGCCCTGGCGCCCTACGTAACCTTTCTGATTATGCCGATCTTCGCGCTGGCCAACGCCGGAGTGGAGATCACCTCGCTCGAATACATCAACATATTCCGCTATTCGCCCCAGATCGGCTCGATCGGCATGGGCGTCTTCTTCGGCCTGCTGGTGGGCAAGCCGCTGGGCATCTTCGTTGCCAGCTGGCTGGCCGTGAAGTCGAAGATGGCCGTCATGCCCGAAGGCGCAAGCTGGAGAATGCTGCTGGCGGTGGCGTGTCTGGGCGGTATCGGCTTCACGATGTCGCTCTTCGTCGACTCGCTGGCCTACACCGATCCGGGGCTGATCGACCGCGGCAAGATCGCTATTCTGATGGGCTCGATGGCGGCAGCCGTAGCGGGCAGCCTGCTGATCCTGCTCTTCTCCCGAAAACAACCGCAACGATGAAACGGATATTTCTTGCCCTGCTGGTGCTCGGAACGACCGTCGCCTCCTGCTCGAAAAACTCGGGCGGCGGCGTGAAACTGAAGAACGACACCGATTCGATCGCCTACATCATCGGCATGAATGTCGGGATGAACCTGATGCGGATGGACTCGACGCTCCGGGTCGACGTCCTCTGCGAAGGCATCCGCGATGTATTCCGTGCCGGAACGAAACTCTCGCCGGCCGATGCGGAGACCTACTATCTGCGCTATGTAACCTACACGCTGCCGGAGAAAGCCCGGGCCTACGAAGAACAATTCCTGGCTGACATCGCCAAGTCGAACCGGGCTTATGCCCGCACGTCGTCGGGCGTAACCTATACGGTGGGCGACGTAGGCGACCAGGAACGGATTCCGACGGCCGACCGCGACACGGTGGCGATCCGCTATGTGATCCGCACTGCCGACGGCCGGGAACTTTACTCCTCCTATGAACGCGGCGACACGCTTCGCTGTCCGGTGGGCGACTTGCGCAAAGGCGTGCGCGAGAGCCTGAAGCTGATCGGCAAAGGCGGCCGCATCGAAGCCTGGCTTCCGGCGGCGACGGCCTACGGAGCCGAAGGAGATGCCGAGCTGGGCATCGCACCCAACGCAACGCTCTATTATGAAATGGAGCTGATCGATGTGGTGAAATACACGAACCGGAGGCGGTAGGAGCCGGGACGGGCTGCGGCGAATGCTTTGCATCCGGTTTAGATAGGCTGCGGCTCGGGAAAATGCAAACTTCGTTTGCTTTTCCGCTCGCCTTGCACTATCTTTGTCCCTACGATTGCAAACAAGGTTTAAACAGATAAAACGATGAAAAAGATTCTTTTTGCGGCAGCACTCGCCGCAATGACGCTGACCGCCTGCTGTGACGGTGGCAAAACCGCCGTTGTCATGGGCGATTCGTCGGAGTTCGACTCGCTCTCCTATGCACTCGGTGCCAACATCGCTACCGGTATGAGCTATCAACTCAGCGAAGTGCCGTTCGACTACAAGGCGATCGACCGCGAATTCCAGAAAGCAGCGCTCAACAAGACGTCGGTGTCCCATGACGACGCCCGCAAGGTACTGCAGGACTACTTCAGCTACCAGAAATTCGCCCAGCGCAAGCAGGAGATAGCCCGCAAGCGTGCCGAAGCCGACAGCATCCGCCAGGCGAACGGCGAGGAACCCGAAAAGGTGTACGCTGCCGATCCCGACATGTTCGAGTCCGAAGAGGAGCGTGAAGAAGTATCCTCGGCATTCGGAACCGATCTGGGCTACAACGTTCGTGAGAGCGGCCTGCCCCTGCAGGTCGTCTGGATGCTCGAAGGCATGCAGAACGTCCGCGACAAGAACGCCAAGATGTCGGAAGATGAAATCGGCCGCTACCTGCAGCACTACTTCATGGTAACGCGTCCTGCCGAGAATGCCGAGGCTTCGAAAGCCTGGCTTGAGAAGATCGAGAAGAAGTCGGGCGTGAAGAAGACCGAATCGGGCCTGCTCTACAAAGTAATCAAGGCCGGCGACAAAAACCTGATGCCGTCGGATCCCCGCGATGTTGTAAAGGTACACTACACAGGTCGCCTGCGCACCGGTAAGGTATTCGACACGTCGCTTTTCAAGAACCGTCCGAAGGAGCAGCAGGAGATGATGAAGCAGCAACTTCCCGACAGTTATGACAAGGACGAGCCTGTGGAATTCCCGCTCAATCGGGTAATCAAGGGCTGGACCGAAGGTATGCAGCTGGTCGGCAAAGGCGGCAAGATCAAACTTTGGATCCCCTCCGAGCTGGCGTACGGTTCGAGCGACAACGGTCGCATCGGCCCCAACGAGGCGCTGGAGTTCGAAGTGGAGCTGATCGACGTAACGCCCTACGAGGCGCCGGCTCCCGTCGAGGCGGAACCTGAAGCTCAAGGAGAAAATGCGTGGGCTCCGGCTGAATAAGGCGGAGTATCCGAGATGAAACGCCGGCCCGGGAAACCGGGCCGGCGTCTTTTTATTGGGTGCAGGCTTTTTATGGAAGGAAGTTCGCTCCTCCTTGGGACAGCCGACAAAAAAACTTCGGACTTTGCGAGTCCGAAGTTTTTGTTTTGCTGGAGCCGGGGGCTGACCGCCGGGCGGGACTATGCCCCCCCCCTCCGTATCAGAACGGCAGGTCGTCGACCTCTGCGGCCGGAGCCGAAGCGTAGGAGGGTTCTTCGCCCAGGGGCGGCATGTCGGGCATCGGAGCTGCCGGCGCCTCGGTCTGCTTGGGCTGGAGCCGCCATGCGCGGATGTCGGTATACCATCGCTCGTTGTACTCGCGCGACTCGACGTTGACCGAGACCTGATAGCTGGCACCCTCGCGCAACTTGGCCACGTCGTCGGGCCGGTTGAAGAAGGTTACGCAGATCTTGCGCGTGAACGACGAACCGTCGTTGTAATCGAAAACCACGTCCTGACGCTGCCACTCGCCGCGTGCCGAAGTGCCTTTCGTTACGGGCATTATTTTGTAGACTGTTCCTTCGAATTCCATAGCTTTGTGCGGGTTTGTTTTGTGTCGCAAAGGTAGCAATTTTTCGGGACAAAAAATTTTTCGTGCGAGAAAAAAAGCCTCCGGCGACGAGGATCATGCCAGCCCGGCGAAGAAGGCTTCGAGAAGCGGCGTACGGTGGCCGGGCAGGATGACGTGGTGGTTGCCGATGGGATTTTTCAGGAAGTAATCCGCCGCTCCGCCGATTTGCAACACGATTTGCGTGCGGCACAGATCGCCCTCGTACTGGTTGCGGAGCAGCTCGGCGTCGATGATGCAGGCACGCGAGAGGTCGCCCGACAATTTGAAGACCGTAACCTTGCCCTCGGGCAGCTCGCCGTGGATCGCCACACCGATGCCGGATTCGAAATGGGTGTCGTAGGTGTGGCTGCGCAGCATGTCGAACGGCACGGTGCAGTGGGCGAAAAGCACTTCGCCGCTTTCGGGGTCGATGCGCGAGGGATTGGCCTGGAATCCGGAGACTCCGACGAGCGTCTGGGCGACGGTCATGGTGAGCAGTGCCGGAATGTCGCCCTCGCAACCGGAGGGAATGCCCTCGGCATTGAGCATGGCCAACGCCAGACACCCGGTGTTGCCGACGGTGCCGAGCAGGTCGAAACAACGGAGGGTCAAACCTCCGAGTCCGTATTTTTCGATGATCCGTTTCAGACCGCCGTAGATGTGGAGCGCCCCCTCCCGGTAGGCTCGGACTTTTTCGGGCATCCGATCGGCCTGCTGCAACAGGGCTTCGACCGGCCCGTTCTGCGGGTACGATCTCTTTTTGATCTCCTCGATCAGTTCTTCGATGGGGATGTCGACGAGCTCGATGCCCAGTTTTTCCTGGACTTGCGCCCGGTCGGCCCGACTGGCGATCAACCAGTCGGACGGCTGACCGATGACGCCCAGCCGGGTGCCGTCGAGACGTTTGCGTGCTGCCTCGACCTCGCAGAGGAGTTTCAGCCGCCGGGCGATGTAACGGCTGCTGCCGTGGATGATCTCGCCGGGGCAGTCGTTCAGGCGCAGGAACGAGAGGATCTCCATCGATGCGGCCAGGGAGTTGCTTTTGCCCGAAGTAAGCAGCCGCACGGGGCGGATCCTGCCGTCGGGCGTCCGGCTGACCTGCCCGAAGACCTCCTTGAAAAGGCCCTCCGTGCCGCCGGTGCGGACATAGACGACGCTAAGGTCTTCGGCTCCGAAATCCGAGAAATCGGGGCCCTTGAGTATGAGCGTACAGATTTTATCCTGCGCTGCGAGTTCCCGTTCGATTTCGGCAAGGAACTGCGCTGACGCAGCATCGAGTGCCTGCTGGTCGTGCAGCGGCGATGTGAGGGTGTAAAGTCCGATGGTCATGAGTCGGTAGTTTTTTAATAGGGAAATGAATCTTGCATGTTAATTTTTGTTAATCTTTGAAAAATTAACAAAAATCAAGGTTGTACGGATTGAATGATTTCGTCGAAGTTTTCGCTACGGATATATCCGCGTTTTACCTTATTCAATTGGATTTCCTCCATCAATCCCTTTGCTATCAGGTCGTTCAAATCGCTCTTGGCTGTCGCGTGAGTAATGCCGAATCGTATCTGAAGCTCTTTCGCTGTGAACATCTGCTGCGGATTTTTTGCGATTATCCGGATGACAGCAGCCTGTCTCTCGTTCAGGTGCCCTAATTTCTGATAAAAAGCTGCTGCGAGATTTTTCTCCGATACCTTGCGATTGATATATTGTTTCAGCTCCTCGAATGCAACTTTCAAAATAGTAAGATTATAGGCTACGAAATAACCCAGATCCATCTCGTCTGCTTCAGTATACAGGTAGGCTTTTTCGTAGGCTTTTTTACGTTTGGCGATGACGCGGGAGATCGACATGTATTCGATCAGCCAATACCCTTGTTTGAGCATATACCAGTAAAACAGCGCCCGGGCCGTACGACCGTTTCCGTCCGTAAACGGGTGCATGTAAGCAATCATGAAATGAATGATGATTCCACGAATGACAGGATGGATGAATACTTCCGAATTATTGTCGTTGAAAAAAGAGCACAACATATCGACAAATTCGGGAATCTCCGTGTAGCTGGGCGGTGTATGAACGATTTCATGAGTGATCCCGTCCTCTACAACGACGTTGTCGTCCGTACGGAACCTCCCGGCATCCTGGGGGTTCTCCAACGTCCGTTCCGTCATCAACGTATGTATGCGCTGCAACAGCTCGCCATCCAACGGCGTATCCTTATGCTCGACGATGAACCGGATGGTTTGGTAGTTGTTGTGGATCATTTGCTGCGAACGGTCGCGCGGCGAAATGCCTTTGCGCAACATCTCTTTCGCGACACGACGGGTCGTGGAGGCACCTTCCATGCGGCTCGACGATATGGCCTCTTCCATCAAGGAACTGATCAGATACTGCTCCTTGTTGTCCTGGGGAATGATGCTGTCGGTTCCCCAGGAACCGCCGAAATTCATATCGAACTCATGGCACATCCGCTGCATATGATTGGTCAAACTCAAGCTGATCATATATTTTGGCCAAACATATCTTCGTGTAAGAAATCTGGAGAATTTGACTCGCTCCCAAAGTTGCTCATTGGAAGCGATTCCCTCCGGCAGTTTTTTATATTTTACATCGCTCCAATACTCGTACGATGTATTGATTTTTTCTACGAACGCAGCAATGGTTTTATCGAAGGCTTCGTTTGCGATCTCCATATACTTGTCGATACCTAAAACCGGTGGAGTTTCGATCATGATCTTCATGGATTAGAATATTGCAAATATAATGACTTTTTTATCAATTCTTATCAATTTATCAAAAATTAACAAGAATTTGCATTCCATTATATTCATGATCTTTTTGGTAATTCGGCAAGAAACATAAAAAGAGGAAGTATCGATTGAAAATCGATACTTCCTCTTTCGGTGGGCCCAGAGGGGCATGATCCCACGACCTTCGGATTATGAGTCCGCTGCTCTGACCGACTGAGCTATGGG
>JAIDKM010000296.1 GCA_029051915.1 Alistipes sp.
CCTGGAGGGCCCGGAGTGCTCGTGCATGTGTTTCGGGTCGGGCGGCCGCGTGTGGCCGATGGTGCTGGCGCAGGATCATAAACGGGCCTACGACGGCGATCGCGGCCCCAATACGGGCGGCATGGGCGCCTATTCGCCGCTGCCGTTCATCACGGCCGAGGACGAGAAATATGCGCTGGAACGGATCATGCGGCCCGTGGCCGAGGCGATGGTGGCCGAGGGGTGCCCGTTCGAGGGCGTACTCTACGGTGGGCTGATGAAGACGGCGCAGGGAATCAAGGTGATCGAGTTCAATGCCCGTTTCGGCGATCCCGAGACCGAGGTGGTGCTGCCGCGGCTGAAGAGCGACATCGTGGAGATTTTCTGCGCCGTGGCCGAGGGTCGCGAGGCGCAGCCGGAGTGGCACGACTTCGCGACCTTAGGCATCGTGCTGGCCTCGCAAGGCTATCCCGAAGCCTACGAAAAGGGACATGAAATCGAAGGTCTGGATGCCGTCGAAAGCACGGTCTATCACATGGGCACGAAGCTCGACGGCGATCGGCTACTCACTGCCGGAGGTCGGGTGCTTTTCGTTGTGGGACGGGGTGCGACGCTGACCGAGGCCCGCGAAAAAGCGCTCGCCGACGTGGCTCGCATCCACTGCGACCATCTTTTCCATCGCACCGACATCGGACACTGGGCGCTGACGGAGTTGAAAAACAAAAATTAAAAAATAACCAGCATGATAATCAGCGGAAAAGAACTCTCGGCCCGGCTCAAGGCCGACATGGCGGAGGAGGTGGCGACCTTCCCCGCGAAATACGGACGCGTACCCCATCTGGCGGTGATCCTGGTGGGCGAGGATCCGGGCAGTGTGAGCTACGTAACCGGCAAGGCGAAAGCCTCGGCCGAGGTAGGTATTCGCAACACGACGATCCGCAAACCTGCGACGATCACGGAGGCAGAACTGCTCGGCATCATCGCCGAACTCAACGCCGATGTGGAGGTCGACGGCATCCTGGTGCAGCTGCCGCTGCCCAAGCATATCGATGAGGATCGGGTGATCGCGGCCATCGACAAGACGAAGGACGTAGATGGATTCCATCCTCTGAATGTGGCGGCGTTGTGGCAGAAACAGCCCTGCACGCTTCCTTGCACGCCGAAGGGGATCATCAAGATGCTCAAGGCGGCGGGTGTCGGGATCGCCGGTCGCGAGGCCGTGGTCATCGGGCGCAGCAATATTGTGGGACTGCCCGTGGCCAAGCTCCTGCTGGATGAAAACGCTACGGTTACGGTGGCTCACAGTCGCACGCGCGACCTGGCGGAGGTAACGCGCCGCGCCGATATTCTGGTGGTGGCGATCGGCCGGCCGAAGTTCGTAACGGCCGACATGGTGGCCGAGGGAGCCGTGGTGATCGACGTGGGAGTCAACCGCGATCCCGAGAGCGGAAAGCTGTGCGGCGATGTCGATTTCGCGGCGATCGAACCCAAGGCTTCGGTCATCACGCCTGTTCCCGGCGGCGTCGGGCCCATGACGATCTGCTGCCTGATGGAGAATACGATCGAATGCTTCCTAAATAAGCAGAAATAGAAAAAGGCCCGGAATTTTCCGGGCCTTTTTTATTTTCTGTAGTTGCATGTCAATCTTTCGGGCAGCGGTGCGGCCGGGTCGCGCAAGCGGATCATGGCCAGATCGGTTGCCGGGTCGCCCGTGCCGAAATCGAAGTCGCCGGCGTTGCGGAACGCTGCGGGCAGGGAGCCCGAGAACCCGAAGCGGCCGTAGAAGTCGCGGAGCCACGCTTGTCCCGGTGTCGGAATCAGGAAGACGGCTTCGTCGCCCCGCTCGTCGCAGAGCCTGAGGGCTTCGCGCATCAGCTGCGAGGCCAGCCCGCGGCCGCGATATTCGGGGTCGGTGGCTACGCCGTAGATATAGCTCGTGCGGCCTGCTTCGCTTTCGAACGGCAGGATGTGGAGCATGGCTACCAGCCGTCCGTCGCATTCGACGCCGAGCATCCGTTGCCGGCTGTAATGGCGCATCAGGAACGAATCGACGAACTCGTCGCTGTCTCCGAACACCTTTTGCCACAGCTCCTTGCAGGCGATTTCGTCGGGGTGGAGCCGGATGGCGGCGAACTTGTGCTGGAGGGCCGTCGGGTGGTAGGAGAGTTTGGCGTGCCGCAATCCCTCCAGCCCCAGATCCTCTTCGCGGTTGATGAACTCGAATTGCTCGGGCAGATGTTGGGCAAACAGTTTGTTGATGACGGTGAACGCCCCGTCGAACGCCGTGTCGGCCTTCTCGACGTGGATGACGAACGTATGCTTGTTGACCGCCGAGCCGTAGGTGAAAGCCGCCAGGCGGTCGCCCACGTAGATGCAGCCTCCGCGCAGTCCCAGCTCCCCGAAGTGTTCGAATGCCAGCTGCATGGCCCGCTGTTCGGCGCACAACTCCGAGGTGTGGCCCTCGTGCGTGCGGCGCCATTCGCGTTCGAGCGTCATGCACTCGGCGAAACGCTCGGGCGTCAGCTCCTCGTAGCGGAAGTCGGGGTATGCGGCGAGGAAGCGGTTGATGTGGTTGCGTTTCGGCTGGTAGCGGCGGCCGGCCAGCGTCCGCAGGTCGTCGGCGCGGTAGATGTAGTCTTCGAGCGCCCGGTCGGACTCGAAAGCGAACTCTCCGAAGTGCATGCGGCGGATCTGCTCGCGTCCCTCGTCCGTGAGGCCGATGATCCGCAGCCGCTGGCCGTGGGCATGGGCGTCGTCGCGGAGCGCCGGAACGATCGGTGCGAAATCGCCCTCGCCGACGGGCTGCATGTAGCCGATCTTCGTGCCTCCGTCGATGTAGAAGCGGATGACCAGAAAGCCGTCGACGACGGCCCACGCACTGCGGTAGACCGCCTGCCAGCAGTACATGTTGGCGAACGCCAGATCGCAGTTGCGGATCCCCGAGGGCATCGTATACTGCTCGATGACGGGCCGGTCTTCGAGCCGGACGGGTCGGAACTCAATCATCGACTAGGTAACGCTTGCGTTCGATATGGGAGTAATATTGTTGGACGAGCGCTTGCAGACGCCGCTGCTGCGGCCCCGCTTTGGGATCGGGCGGCAGCATGTCGTCGAACTCGACGACGCCCCGGTCGGTCAGTGCCCGGAACAATCCGTCGTAGGAGACCGACCAGCGGGGACGCTCCGGTTCGCTCAGCACGTCGCGGCCGAAGGCGAAATAGGCCTTTTCGTTACCCAGAAGTCCCAGCACCGTGGGCATGATGTCCAGCTGCTGAACCACTTCGTCGATCTCGCCCCGCAGCGCCCCGTCGGGCGTGTAGAAGAAGCCGACGATGTGGTGGCTGCCGGGATATTCGCGGCTCTCGGGAGCGAACTTCTCCGACGATACGTGGTCGGCGACGAAGACGAAAAGCGTGTTTCGGAACCACGCCTCGCGGCCGTAGCGCTCGAAGAAGCGGCGGAAAGCCAGATCGTCGTAGGCCACGCCCTTGTGGATGCGGGTGTAGCCGTCGGGCAAAATCGAGGCATAGCGCTCGGGAACGACGAACGGATGATGCGACGAGAGGGTGAAGAGCGTGCCGAAGAAAGGCTGCGGCATGGCGCTCAGCTCCTCGCCGGCGAACTGCAGGAACTCTTCGTCCCAGATGCCCCAGAAACCGTCGAAGTCGCGGGTGCCGTGGGCTTTTTCATAATCTTCGCGGCTGACGAGCCGCTCGATGCCCGCCGAGCGGGCGTAGGCGCCGAAGCCCATCGAGCCGCGTTCGGAGCCGCAGAAGAAGACGGTAGAGTAGCCTTGTGCGGCCAGTATGGCCGGCAGCTGCCGGCTCTCGCCCAGCGACTGCGACATCAGCACGAACGGGGTCTTGAACGACGGGATGCTGCCCAGCACCGAAGGCATGGCCTGGATCGAGCGCGTGCCGTTGGCGTACATGCGGCGGAACGTCAGTCCGTTGCGCATGAGCGAATCGAGAAACGGCGTGAACCCGTTTTCGGGGCGGTCGGCATAGAGGTCGGGGCGCAGGTGCGCCGAATGCTCCGCCGACATGCTCTCCATGATGAAAATCATCACGTTGCGGCCTTTCAGCGCGGCGTGCAGGGAGTCGGCCGGCAGCGGTGCCGCGAGTCGCACCGAATCGGCGGCGGGCCGGTGTTCGGGCGTGAACAGCCGTTCGAGCTCTCCGGCTGAAAAATCCTGTCGGTAATGCACCTTTTCCGTATGGCCGATGGTGCGCAGGATGCAGAACGGATTGCTCAGGATCAGGTTGGCTTTGCCCGGATCGCCGGTGTAGAGCATGGCGTTCGAGAGGGTGATCGGCCGCGTGGCGCGTGTAACCCCCCCCCGCACGCCGGCCAGGCAGAGCCCTGCGGCGAGGGCCAGGAGCAGCGTACTGAAGGTGTAGTAGCTCCAGCCCGGATTGAGGATCGACTCGCAGCGGTCGCGGCGACCGTACAGACCTGCCAGAAGGATCGTCAGCGCGATGCCCGCCAGCAGCAGCGGCCAGTTCTCGCCCAGGAAGCGGAAGAGCAGCAGAGCCGAATTGTCGTTGTCGGCGAAGAAGAATTCGTCGGCCGTGAAGCGTTTCTGCGTATAGTGGAAATAGACGATGTCGGCCAGGTTGACGACGATCACCAGCAGGAAGTTGACGACCAGATAATACCAGTAGAGCACCTGCTGGTAGCGGTGCCGGCAGACGAACTCGAACGGCAGCAGCGACAGCAGGATGAAGAGTCCGTCGGCATAGACGATCGATGCCGTGTCGAACGACAGGGCACCGCAGAGCAGCGGCCAGACTTCGTCCCAGCCGATCGGCCCGAGCTGTGCGCGGTTGTAGACGTAGAAAAGAATCCGGCAGAAGAACAGGATGACGTAGAGCACGGCGATGCGCCGTACGAGCAGCGCCGACGGAGTATGGAGCAGACGTCGCATCATTCGCAGGCTTTGAGCGACATGTCGAGCGACTTGATCCGGTGGGTCAGCGCTCCGACCGAGATGAAGTCGACGCCGCACTCGGCGTAGTCGCGCAGGTTCTCCAACGTGATGCCGCCGCTCGATTCGGTTTCGCAGCGTCCGGCGACCTTGCGAACCGCCTCGCGTGTAAGCTCGGGCGAGAAGTTGTCGAACATGATGCGGTCGACGCCTCCTGCGGCGAAAACCTCGTCGATATCCTCCAGTGTGCGGACTTCGCACTCGATCGGAATGCTCTTGCCTTTGGCCGCCAGGTATTCGCGCGCTCCGCGGATCGCCTTGCCGATGCCGCCGGCGAAATCGATGTGGTTATCCTTCAGGAGAATCATGTCGAAAAGTCCCATGCGGTGGTTCTCGCCGCCGCCGATCTTCACGGCCATTTTGTCCAGCACGCGCATGCCGGGCGTAGTCTTGCGGGTGTCGAGCACGCGGGTGCGCAGCCCTTCGAGCCGGGCGACATAGACGGCCGTCTGCGTCGCCACGCCGCTCATGCGCTGCATGATATTCAGCAGGATGCGTTCGGCCTGCAGCAGCGACTGCAGACGTCCCGAGACGTAGAATGCCACGTCGCCGGGTTTCACGCGGTCGCCGTCGCGGAGCAGCTGCTCGAATTCGACTTCGGGGTCGAGGCGGCGCAGCACCAGCTCGGCGATTTCGATGCCGGCGATCGTTCCTTCCTCCTTGCACAGCAGGCGCATGCGGCCGTGTTCGTCGGCCGGAATGCAGCAGAGCGACGTGTGGTCGCCGTCGCCGATGTCCTCCTTGATGCAGAGTTCGATGAGTTCGTCGACGAAAGGTCTGTATTCGGGTTTCATCGTTTTTCGGTTTTGCGTTCGGCTATTTGGTCTGCTGGCCGGTATAAACGACCCGATAG
>JAIDKM010000297.1 GCA_029051915.1 Alistipes sp.
CCGCAACAGGTAGACCACGACGATCAGGCCGCCGATGAAGACGGCGACGGTCGACGCGAAAGCCGCCCCGAAAACGCCCCACCCCAACAGAAAGACGAACAGCCAGTCGAGCACGACGTTGACCAGCGCCGAAACGACGCTGCACCACATGGCCAGTCGCGGCGCGCCGTCGAGCCGCACGACGAAGAGACCCACGGAAACCCACATCTGAAACGTCAGGGCAGGAACGAATCCCCACAAGTAATCGACGACCGGCGGCAGCAGGTGCTCCGACGACCCGAGCCACAGGGCGACGGGACGTGCGAAACCGAGAATGAGCGCCGAGCATACCGCAGCGACGACGGTAACGAACAGCAGGGCCTGTGTAACGTTGATCCGCGCAGCCTTGATTTTCTGCCGTGCGAGGTGGATCGACGCCACGACCGAACAACCGGCGCCGACCATCAGGCCGAGCCCCGTAAAGATCATCAGCAGCGGAATGCAGATGTTGATGGCGGCGATGCCGTCGCTGCCGACCCGATGTCCGACGAAGATGCCGTCGGCGACCGTAACGGCCGAAATACTGAGCATTCCGAACAAGGTGGGAACGAAGAGCTTGCGGAACAGGCTCGCCACATGTTCCGTCCCGAGATCCAATGCGTCTCTTTCCATAAGCGTATCTATTTATCCGTGAGCACAAAAAAGGCCGGACAAGCCTCGTGGTTTTACCCAGTCATCTTATCCGGCCCTGTAAGCAGCCCTCCGATGAGGATTACAAAACTCCTTTATGTATTTACGGCAAAGATAGTGAAAAACCGGCGCCGAACCAAACCCGCTACTCCTCGTCGTCGTAACGGATTCCGTCCATCAATTGGTCGAGGTCGCGCCGCTCCTTCTTGGTGGGGCGTCCCGTGCCGCGGTCGCGGAAGACGAAGATCGTTTCGCGCGGGACATTGAGCTTGTCGAGCTCCTCCTGCGGCGTGATGTTGAGACAATAGTCGGGTACGTTCTTGGCGGGCTGGCGGCTCGAAACCAGGTCGAGCACCTTGTAGGAGTAGGTTACCTGCTGGCGCCGCACCTCGATGCGGTCGCCGATCTTCACCTCGCGCGAAGGCTTGGCGTAGGCTCCGTTGACCGTAACCTTGTTGTTGCGGACGGCATCCGCGGCGTCGCTGCGCGTCTTGAAGACCCGCACGGCCCAGAGATATTTGTCCAGACGAATGATGTCGTTCATTTTATTTGCCGTAAAGCGTTTCACTTTTGGGTGCGTCGTGCGAATGCTCGTCGTTCTGACGGCTGACGGAGAGGATCATGCCGAGCGCGATGGCGGTGAAGAGCACCGACGAACCGCCGCGCGAAATCAGCGGCAGCGTCTGCCCCGTCTCGGGCGAGAGGTTGACCGTAACCATGATGTGCAGCAGCGCCTGGCAGGTGATCTGCAAGGCCAGGCCCAGCACCAGCAGTCCCGGGAAAGCCGTGCCGCACCGGCGGAAAATCTCGATCGCCCGAAAGAAGATCCAGAGATAGAGCATCAGGAGCACGATGGCCAGCAGCAGGCCGTATTCCTCGACGAAGAAAGCATAGACATAGTCGCTTTCGGGGTGGATCATTTCGACGCGCATGGCGCTCTGTCCGGCGCCCTCGCCCAAGATGCCGCCGTTGTGGATGGCGATCATCGAACGCTCGGTGTCGGGAAGGTGTTCGATGGGTTTCTCGGTCTGAGGATTCGTCCAAAGGTGCACCCACGTGGAGATACGCCCCTCGGCGGTCTCGCCGCGCCAGAGGTTGGAGGTCGTGGCGAAGACCACGGCCAGCAGGGCCAGCCCCAGCAGCTTGGCCAGCTCGCGGAAGCGCACGCGCCCGATGAGCATCATGACCCACGAAGCGGCGAAGACGAGCAATGCCGACGAGAAGTGCGCGGGAAAGATTACCAGACACGACACGAGCACCGGCAGCAGAATGGGCTGCGTGCCCTCCCGCCAGATGCGCCGCTGCTCGGGCGACTTGCGCCACGTCCAGAAGCGCCACGAAGGCACGATGCGGATCTTGTCGATTTTCGACTGCCGCCCCGCCAGCTGCCGGGCCAGAAAGAGCACCGTGGCGACCTTCAGAGCTTCGGAAGGCTGGAACTGGAACGAACCGATCGGAATCCAGCGGGCGGCGCCGTTGGTGGTGATGCCCATGAAATAGACGGCGACGGTCAGCAGCACCGAAACGAAATAAGCCGGCCGCGCGCAAAAATTGTAGATCCGGCTGTTGATCTTCTGCACGGCGAGCATGATGAAGAGGCTGCCGCCCAGAATCAGAAGCTGCTGTCGCAGAAAATGGGCCGTCGTGCGGGCCGTATGGGCGTCGTAGGCCATCTTGGCGGTCGACGAATAGACCACCAGCACCGAGATCACCGACAGCGTGGCGACGATGATCCACAGCACGCGGTCGCCCGAAAAGAGACGGAACGGAGTCCGTTCGGCAGCAGCTTTCATATCGATGAAAAATTAAAAATAAACTCGAAGATCCTTCCTTTTCAATTGTTCGTTACCCACTCCTTGAAAAGTTCCCCGCGGTTTTCGTAGTTCTTGAAAAGGTCGAACGACGCACAGGCGGGCGACAGCAGCACGGCATCGCCGGGACGTGCGGCGGCCTTGGCAGCCGTCATGGCGGCGTCGAGCGAATCGGTCGAGATCACCTCGGGCACGACGCCCGAGAACTCGCGCAGGAGCTTGGCGTTGTCGAGCCCCATGCAGACGAGCGTATGCACCTTCTGCCGCGCGAACTCCTTGAGCGGGCCGTAGTCGTTGCCTTTGTCGGTGCCGCCGGCGATCCAGACCAGCGGGCGCTTCATACTTTCGAGGGCATACCACACCGAATCGACGTTGGTGGCCTTCGAGTCGTTGATCCACAGCACACCGTCCTTCTCGGCGACGGGTTCGAGACGGTGCTCGACGGGCGCGAAGTCGTAGAGCGACTTCCGTATCTTGGCCGGAGCTACGCCCGCGGCGAGGGTGGCGAGGGCTGCCGCCATCGCGTTGTAAGCGTTGTGAAGCCCGGCTATGCGCATCTTGGCCATGTCGATCTCGACCGACACCTTGCCGGCCGTGGCGGTGAACTTGCCGTCGCACAAGAATGCGTCGCCGGCGCCGCTGGCCACGGCATTGCGCGCCGCGAACGGCAGCTGCCGCACGCGCAGGTCGTACTTGGGCAGCTGCTGCCAGATCGTTTCGTCGTCGCCCGAATAGACGAACCAGTCGCGCGAGGTCTGGTTTTGCGTAATGCGCATCTTCGAGTCGACGTAGTTCTGGAAACAGTGGTCGTAGCGGTCGAGGTGGTCGGGCGTGATATTCATCAGCACGCCGATGTGGGCGCGGAACCGGTACATGCCGTCGAGCTGGAACGAACTCAGCTCCAGCACATACCAGTCGTAACTGCCCGTAGCGACCGAATAGGCGAAGCTCTCGCCGATGTTGCCGCCCAGGGCGACGTTCAGGCCGGCGTCGCGCATGATCTTGTAGATGAGCGACGTGGTAGTCGTCTTGCCGTTCGATCCGGTGATGCAGATGCACCGGGCCTTGCCCATGTAGCGGCCGGCAAACTCGATTTCGGAGACGACTGGGATGCCGGCGGCGCGGATCTTCTGCACGATGGGCGCCGTCTCGGGGATACCGGGCGACTTGACGACCTCCGTGGCGGCGAGGATGCGCTCCTCGGAGTGCCCGCCCTCCTCGTAGGGCACCTGCCATTCGTCGAGCTTTTCCCGGTAACGTGCGGCGATGCGGCCGCTGTCGGAGAGGAAGACCCCGAAACCTCTCTTCTTGGCGAGAATCGCGGAACCGTAGCCGCTGATGCCGCCGCCCAGAACGACGATATTCTTCATAGTCTCTATCGGATTTTCAGCGTAACCAACGTCATGGCGGCCAGCAGCAGCGAGATGATCCAGAAGCGGATGACGATTTTGGTCTCGAACTGGCCTTTCAGCTGGTAGTGGTGGTGCACGGGCGACATCAAAAGGATGCGGCGGCCCTCGCCGTATTTACGCTTGGTATATTTGAAATAACCTACCTGCAGCATCACCGAGCAGCTTTCGACCAGGAAGATGCCGCACAGCAGCGGCAGCAGCAGCTCCTTGCGGATGCAGAGGGCGAAGACGGCGATGATGCCGCCGATCGAAAGCGACCCCGTGTCGCCCATGAAGATCTGCGCCGGGAACGAATTGTACCACAGGAAACCCACCAGGGCGCCGATCATGGCCGCCGCGAAGACCATCAGTTCGCCGATCTGAGGAATGTACATGATGTTGAGGTAGTCGGCGTAGACGATGTGTCCCGAGAGGTAGGCCAACACGGCCAGCACCACGACGATCGGAACCGACACGCCGGTAACCAGTCCGTCGAGTCCGTCGGTGAGGTTGGCGCCGTTCGAAACGGCCGTTACGACGAAGATGGCCACCAGCACGTAGAGCAGCCACGTCGCCACGTCGTTGCCGCCGGTAAGCCACCCGTAGTCGAAGGTGTTGTTCTTGATGAAGGGGATGGTCGTCTTGGTGGTTTTCACCGCCTCGGAGCTGATGAGGAAGCGCAGCTGGATGCTCTGCTCGGTGGAGCCGTCGGGATTGACGAAGACCGTCTCGACGGGCTGCGTAACTTTCTCGCGCACGGTGATGTCGGGCGAGAGCCACATGGTCGTGCCGACGATGATGCCCAGGCCGACCTGTCCCACGATCTTGAACTTGCCCTTGAGCCCCTCCTTGCGGTGGCGGAAGACCTTGATGTAGTCGTCCAGTCCGCCGATCAGCCCCAGCCACACGGTCGAGACGATCATCAGCTGGATGTAGATGTTGTCCAGCCGACCGAAGAGCAGCGTGGGCACCAAAACGGCCAGCAGGATGATGACGCCGCCCATGGTCGGAGTACCGCGCTTCTGGAGCTGTCCGTCGAGTCCCAGGTCGCGGATCTCCTCGCCGATCTGCTTGCGGCGCAAAAAGTCGATGATCGAGCGGCCGAAAATGACGGCGATCAACAGCGACGCGATGATCGCACCCGCGGCGCGGAACGAAATGTACTGGAACATGCCCGAGCCGGGGAAGTTGTACGCCTGGTCGATGAAACGGAAAAAATGATAGAACATTGCTTAAATTAAGATTAAGAATCGAAAATGAAAAATCGCATGACTCCATTCCGAGGCAACGGCTGCAACAGGACGATGCGGCGCGTGCAGGAACCGCTGCAAACGGACTCCTCGGAAATCCGGAACGGTATTTTTAATTTTTCATTTTTAATTTTTCATTCAACATATCGAACGCTTTGCGCACCTCCTCACGGTCGTCGAAGTGATGCTTTTCATCGCCGACGATCTGGTAGGTTTCGTGGCCCTTGCCCGCGATGAGCAGAATATCGCCCGGCTGCGCAAGCATGACGGCCGTGCGGATCGCCTCGGCCCGGTCGACGATGCGCAGATAGCGCACGGCCGGATCGAGTCCGGCGACCATCTCGTCGAGAATCGCCGCGGGCGACTCGTGGCGGGGGTTGTCGGAGGTGAACACCGCCGTCGAAGCATACTTCACGGCGATGGCCGCCATCTCGGGCCGCTTCGTCCGGTCGCGGTCGCCGCCGCAGCCGCACACCACGATCAGCTGCTGCGAGGGGGTGCGGATCTCCTCGATGGTGCGGATCACGTTTTCGAGCGCATCGGGCGTATGGGCGTAGTCCACGACGGCCGTGGTGCCGTCGGCCGCCCGGATCACCTCGAAACGCCCGGAGACGGGCCGCAGGGCACTCAGCACGCGCAGCACCTCGTCGCGGTCGAAACCCAGCAGCCGGGCCGCACCGTAGACGGTCAGCAGATTGTAGGCGTTGAACCGCCCCGTCAGGGCCGTCCACACCTCGCGGCCGTCGAGCCGCAGCAGCATGCCGTCGAGGTGCTGTTCGACGATCTTGCAGCAGAAATCGGCCACCGAACGCAGCGAGCAGGTCGACACCCGGGCCCGGGTGTTCTGCACCATGACGCGGCCGTTGCGGTCGTCGATGTTGGTCAGCGCGAAGGCCTCGGCCGGCAGGGCGTCGAAAAAGAGCTGCTTGGCCCGGATGTAGGCGGCGAAGGTCTTGTGATAATCGAGGTGGTCGTGCGTGATGTTCGAGAAGAGACCGCCCGCGAAGTGCAGTCCCCGCGTACGTTCCTGCACGATGGCATGCGACGAGCACTCCATGAAGCAGTATTCGCATCCGGCATCGACCATTTCGCGCATCATGGCGTTCAGCCGGATCGAGTCGGGCGTGGTATGGGTCGACTCGACGGTACGTTCGTCGATCCGGTAGATCACCGTCGAGATCAGGCCGGCCTTGTGGCCCAGCGCCCGCACAAGATCGAAGAGCAGCGTGGCGGTCGTGGTCTTGCCATTGGTGCCGGTGATGCCCACCAGCTTGAGTTGCCGGCTCGGAAAGTCGTAGAACGCCGCCGCCATGTCGGCCATCGTGCCGGCGGAGTCCTCGACGACGACGTAGGCGACGCCCTCGGCCAAGGTTTCAGGCAGCCGCTGGCAAATCACTGCCACGGCGCCCTTTTCCACGGCAGCCGGGATGAACCCGTGACCGTCGCACTGCGTTCCCACCACGGCGAAGAAGCAGGCTCCCGGCACGACCGTCCGCGAATCGTAGGTCAGCGAACCGATGCCGACATGGGCCGGGCCGCGAAGCTCGCGCACGGAAGCGGATTCGAGAAGTTCGGAAAGATCTTTCATATCGTTATTGCAATCTTATTTCGACCGTTTCGCGGCCCGTGATTCTCCGTCCGGGAACGATGCTCTGCGAAACGACGGTACCCTGCCCCGAAAAACGGACGGTCAGCCCGCAGTTCTCCAAGAGGAACAGGGCGTCCTTGAGTCCCATGCCCCGCACGTCGGGCATCCGGGTACGCTCCTCGCCCAGGCTTCGAATCACCACGGTCGAGAGGCTGTCGACCCGAGTCTGCCCCCAGCCGCTCCGGGCATCGTACGAAACATGGGGCGAAAAGCGGTCGGCCACGCGCCGGATCTGGGCGATGTCGCCCCCCTTCACATGGTCGGGATGATACTGCACGCCGCTGCCCGACCGCAGGTGCCGGCCGCTGCCGCGGTTGTAGATGCAGTCGACCACCTGCTTGACTACGGGCCCCGCCAGCGGGCCGCCGAAATAGGCTTTGCCGGGCTGGGCTTTGGTCTCTATGGTCGTAAGAACCGTATAACGCGGATTGTCGGCCGGGAAGAATGCGACCATCGAACCCAGATAATACCGGCTGCCGATGCCGCGGTCGTCGGTAACGTGCGCCGTACCGGTCTTGGCGGCGACGCTCAGGTAGGTGGTGTCGCGGAAAAAAGCGCTGGCCGTACCCTCCGTGCAGGTCGCCTTCAGGCAGCGCCGCACCTCCTGCAAGGCCGACTCCGAACAGATCAGCTTCCGGATCGTCTCGGCCCGGAACCGCTCCACGACCCGGTCGCCCTGCCGCAATTCGCGGATCAGCAGGGGCGAGATCATCCGCCCGTTGTTGGCGATGGCGTTGTAGAACGTAATCATCTGGATCGGAGCCATCTGCACCCGATAGCCGTAGGACATCTTGACGAGCATCACACCCGGATCGGGCACCTTCCAGTCGGTGGTGATGACCGGAGGCCGCTCGCCGAAGCGTTCGAGACCCACGGTGGTGCCGAGTCCGAGGCGGTCGTGCAGGAAGTCGCTGTACTGCTGCTTCCTGCCGGTTATGCCGTACCGGTCCCAGATGGCCCGGGCGAAGTAGACGTTGGACGAGGCGGCCACCGCGCGGCGGAAATCGATCGCATGATCGCCGCGATGCGAATCGGCCACATCCTCGACGGGCCCCACCTCGACAGGATCGCCGTTGTTGGTTTCATAAACGGTCGAGACAGGCATCTTGGCATCGTCGAGCAACAGGAGCATCGACGCGAGCTTGAAAGTCGACCCGGGCTCCATGCTGCGGCTCAGCGCGTAATTCTCGCGCTCGGCATAGGTGCCTCCGGAAGTCCGGCCGAGGTTGACCAGTGCAAGGATCTCGCCCGTATGCGCCTCCATGACGATGGTCGTTCCCCACTCGGCATTCTGGGCCGCAAGCTGCCGCCGCAGGGCCTTGTCGGCCGCATCCTGGATCTCGATGTCGAGCGTCGTTACCACGTCGAAACCGTCGATCGGCTCCTGATGTCCGGCACTGGCGACGCGTCCGTAGAATCCGCGGGCGATCCGCTGCCTCAGAGCCTTGCCGTCGCGGCCCTCCAGCTCCTCGCGGTAGGAGTTTTCGATGCCGTAATTGCCCCGATCGTCGTCGCGGCCGATCGTACGGCGCGCCAGCTCGCCCTGCGGATAGATCCGCTCGTCGCTCTCGACCAGGCGGTAGGTCATGCCCATGTTCCAGTTGAGCAGAGGATACGTACGCAGGGTCTCCCACTCGGAGTAGTCGACGTCGCGCGGGAAGATCTCGACAGGCGTATGGTCGCGGATCGTATCGTAGACCTTGTGGGTGATGAACTCCTCGTCCCGCATGCGATCCATGAGCCGGTCGAACCACCCCTCGGAACGGGGATAGACCGTGTCGCGCGGATTGACCAGCCGATACCGCCGTGCATGCTCCTCGCGGAACAGGCGCCGGTACTCCGAGGCGGGCCGATCCTTGAAGAAAGCGGCCAGCAGGTCGGCGAGCGAATCGCTCTGCTCGCGATAGAGAGCGAGCGAATCGATGCCCTCCGACGCGAAGTCGAAAGCCACGCGATAGCGGAAGATCGAGACGGCCAGCGGATCGCCGTCGCGGGTCAGGATACTGCCCCGCTGGGCGGGAATCGTTACCTCGCTGAAGATCCTGCTGGCCAGCCGCTCGGCGTTGTAAGCCACCTCGCGGCTGAAGAGCTGCACCCAGACCAGACGTCCGAGCACGACGGCCCCGGCCGCGATGAAGATCACGTAGAGAATCCTCACGCGCAACAGAATGTCGCTCTTGATTTTCGAAGCTCCCTCTTTTCTCATGGCTGCCGGTTATCGATCACCTCGCCCGGTGCGGGCGGGTCGTAAAGCGGAATGTTGCGTTCGCGCAGCCGCGCGACGATGGCCGAATGGGTCGTGGCCCGGAAGCGTTGCTCGCTGAGCCGGATGGAACGCTCGCGCAGCTTCTGCACCTCGCGCTCCAGCTCCGAATGGCGCATGTCGAAGCGCAGGCCCATGAACATCACGAAGATGCTCAGAAAAAGCATCACGGCGATGCAGAGCATGTAGGGATAGGAGCGCGAAACGCCCTCGCGCACGAGGATCGTGCCGGTGAAGAACTGCCGCACGAGGCTGGCATGGCGCTTCGCCTGTTTTGCGGCTGCGGCATGCTCTTGGGCGCGCTGCTCGGCCTCGCGCTCCAGATCGGCGCGGATCTCGTCGTCGGCATCGCCCCGGCCGATACGCAGCACCTCGCGCCGCACACGGCGCGCGAACTCCTCCTCCTGCCGGCGGGCCTCCTCCTCGGGATTCACGGGATCGAACTCGGTATCGCGAAACATGGTATTCGGAATGAATCAACTTACAATTTGACGGCCGCACGCAGCCGGGCCGACCGCGAACGGGGATTGCGCTCCAGCTCCCCGGCCGACGGCACGACGGCCTTGCGCGTTACGACCTCGAAAGGCGCCAGCGCCCGACCAAAAAAATCCTTCTCGACCTGACCCGAGAAGTTGCCGCTGCGCAGGAAGTTCTTCACCAGGCGGTCTTCGAGCGAATGGTAGGAGATCACCACCAGGCGTCCTCCGGGTTTCAGCACCTTGAGACTCTGCTCCAGCGCCATCTTCAGCGCTTCCATCTCGCCGTTGACCTCGATGCGCAGCGCCTGGAAGAGTTTGGTCAGGAACTTCGACTCGTCCTTTTTGGGAGTACACGGTTTCACCGCCTCGACCAGCTGCGCCGTCGTTTCGAGGGGTGCCGCGCTGCGGGCTCGGACGATGCAGTTGGCGACCTTCCACGGAGTATCGACCTCGCCCCAGTCGCCCAGAATGCGGGTCAGCTCCTCGGCAGAATAACGTCCGACCACCTCGGCGGCCGTCAGCCGGCCCCGCTGGTTCATGCGCATGTCCAGCGGCGCTTCGCCCCGGAACGAGAAGCCGCGGGCCACGTCGTCGAAGTGGTGCGACGAGACCCCCAAGTCGGCCAGGATGCCGTCGACCTCCACGACGCCCCGCAGCCGGAGCGCTCCGCGCAGAAACCGGAAATTGCTCTCCACGTAGTGGAAACGCGGATCGTCGGGCCGGTTGGCCTGCGTATCGCGATCCTGATCGAAGGCATAGAGCCGTCCGCCCTCGCCCAGCGCCTCCAGGATATGCCGCGAATGGCCTCCCCCGCCGAACGTCAAGTCGACGTAAGTCCCCTGCGGCCTGACGGCCAGCAGCTCCACGGACTCCTCCAGCAACACGGGTGTATGATAGGCGGACATAAGATCGGAAACAATAGGCTATTTGGGTGTAAAGTTAGACAAATTTCAAAAAAGAATATTTATATTTGTGGATATTTTTAATCTCGGTTCCCGAACCGGCAGGCCGACCGCCCTTTCATCGGGCCCGCCGCGCCGCCTTTCGCTTTTCACCTCAGAGAGATGCCACGCATAGATATCGAAGAGATCCTGCGGCAGAAAGCCCCGAAGCTGGCGCCCCGCATTCCGCGCCGGGCGATCGACTGGCTCCGCCGCACGATCCACGAAGAAGAGATCAACCACATTCTGACCTCCTACTGGGATCTTCCGCCGCAGGAGTTCATCCGGGCCTGCTTCCGCGAATGGGAGGTAACCTACTCGGCCGAGGGGCTCGAAAAACTCGACCCGAAGGGACGCTACCTTTTCGTTGCCAACCATCCGTTCGGCGGCATGGACGGCATGATGCTGGCCGACAAGCTGATCGACCGCTTCGGCGACGCACGGGTGGTCGTCAACGACCTGCTGATGCACCTCGAACCGCTGCGTCCGCTGTGGGTTCCGGTCAACAAACACGGCTCGCAGAGCAGCGACTATGCCCGCCGCTTCGACGAAGCCTTCTTCGGCGACCTGCCGATCCTCACCTTTCCGGCCGGCCTCTGCTCGCGCCGCATCGGAGGCCGCGTAACCGACACGGAATGGAAGACGAGTTTTCTGAAAAAGGCCTACGCCTCGCAGCGCGAAATCGTACCGCTCTTCGTCGAGGGGCGCCTGTCGAACTTCTTCTACCGCGTCGACCGGCTGCGCAAAGCGCTGGGCGTGAAGTTCAACATCGAGATGCTGTGGCTCCCCGACGAGATGTTCTCGCAGCAGGGCCGCCACTTCCGGATCGTGGTCGGCGACCCGATCCCCACGGCCGACCTCCAGGCATTCGGATCGCTGCGCGAACAGACCGAAGAAGTACGCAGAAAGACCTATTTTCTGGAAAAAACGCTCGCCGCCGCGTCGGATAAAGCGTAAAATGGCTATTTTTGCGTCATGCAACAACAAAACGAACGACCCATCGCGCCGCCCGTCGACCGGGCCCTGCTGCGCGCAGAACTGATACCCGAGCGGAAAGTCCGCGACACGAAAAAAGCCGACAACGAAATCTACATCTTCCCGGCGGCCGAATGCCCTGCGCTGATGCGCGAAATCGGCCGGCTGCGCGAAGTGGCGTTCCGGGGAGCCGGGGGCGGCACCGGCCAGGAAGTCGACATCGACGAGGAAGATCTCGCCGGCGACGGCTACTACCAGCTGATCGTCTGGGATCCTGCGGCCGAGGAGATCGTCGGCGGCTACCGCTTCATCGTCTGCACGACGCCCCACCCGCGGCACCTCTCCACGGAACACTACTTCCGCTTCAGCGAGAAGTTCCGCCGCCGCTACCTGCCCCGCACCATCGAACTGGGCCGCTCGTTCGTGCAGCCGGCCTACCAGGTGCGGCAGAACGCCAAGAGCCTCTATGCGCTGGATAACCTGTGGGACGGACTGGGGGCACTCATCGTGCTGAATCCCAAAGTGAAATACCTTTTCGGCAAGGTAACGATGTACACCACCTACAAGGCCGTGGCCCGCAATGCGCTGATCTGGTTCCTGCGCCACTATTTCCCCGACCGCGACCGTCTGGTCGAAGGGATTCATCCGATCGACCTCGACCTGGACGACCCCTACTACGAGCAGTTGTTCTGCGGCGAGAACTACCAGGAGAATTACCGCATCCTGATCCAGAAGATCCGCGAATTCAACGAGAACATCCCGCCGCTCATCAACGCCTACATGAACCTCTCGCCGACGATGCGGATCTTCGACACGGTGTCGAATCCCGATTTCGGCAACGTCGAGGAGACAGGCATTCTGCTGACCATTCCCGACATCTACCCCGAGAAGCGCGAACGCTACACGCGGTGGGTCGGCTGGCGGCGCAACCTCAAGGCGCGGCGCGAAGCGTTCCGTCTCCACCTGATCGACCACCTGGCACGCATCAAGAAGCGGAAGACGCACGCCGAGAAAAAATAAGTAAAGGGCCTCCGACGGTCCTTTTTTCAGCCCGGCGGGACCCGATTTTGCGTCGCAGCGGCTTCCCCTTATCAGTTCGAGGCCGCGAGCGTCGAGGGTGTTACGCCCTGCGAATCGCGGGCCCAGTCGCCGTGAGCCCGCAGCACCTGCTCGACGATGTCGCGCACGGCCCCGGCCCCTCCCGGGAACTGCGACACGTAGCGGCATGCCTCGATCACCTCCGTCGCCGCATCGGCCGGACAGACGGGGATTCCCACTTCGCGCATGCACTCCAGGTCGGGAATGTCGTCGCCCATGTAGATGACGTTGGCCGGATCGATCCCCTCACGGGCGAAATAATCGCGCATGACCGTGATCTTGTCCATGCAGTCGAGGTAATAATCCTTGATTCCCAACATGCGGAGGCGGTTTTCGAGCGTGCGGCCCCGGCCGCCGGAGATCACGCAGACGCGGTAGCCCATCTTGATGGCGTAGGCCAGCGCATAGCCGTCCTTGGCGTTGTAGCGGCGGATGAAGTCGCCGTCGGCCGTGGGGATGATGCCCCCGTCGGTCATCACACCGTCGACATCGAACACGAAAGCCTCGGTGCGGGCTATATCTTCCTTGAAGTTTCCCATATGCTTCTACTGATTGCGGTATAAAGAGTTCGTAACAGTTCGTCGTCGAGCATCGCCGTGTGGCGCTGCTGCGTGGCCAGATCTCCGCGCACGGCGGGGCCCGTCTGCATGCCGGCGGGCGATGCGGCGCCGAGCGCCTTCTCCGTCGTCTCGGCGATCAGGGGCTTCAGCACGTCGAAATCGAGTCCGGCATCGCCGAGCAGCCGTTCGCCCAGCACGAACATGTGGTTGGCGAAATTGCAGGCGAAAACGGCCGCCAGATGGAGTTTCGCCCGACGGGTCGAATCGGCGGAAAACACCTGTCGCGAGATCCTGCGGGCGAATGTCTCCAGTTCCTCCTGCAACCCGGGTGCGACGGCTTCGATGAAGATCGGAACCTGCGAGAAATCGACCCTGCGGCCCTTGGTGAAGGTTTGCAGCGGATAGAAGACGGCCCGCCGGACGAAACGGGCGGGCAACGCCTCCAGAGGCACGCTGCCGGCCGTATGGGCCACCGCAGCATCTTCGGGGATGGGCAGAGAGTCGACCACCTCGGCCACGGCCCGGTCGCTGACGGCCACCAGGTAGAGGTCGGCGGCGGCCAACTGTTCGGGACGGCAGCCCCAGCTGCAGCCTGCGATGCGGGCGATCTCCTGCGCCCGGGCCTCATTGCGGGCGTAGATCTGCACGAGCTGCGCACCGCATCCCGCGACAGCCTGAGCCAACGACTCGGCCACGTTGCCGGAGCCGACGATAACTACGCGATTCATTTTGTATCCAGCAGATCGATGATCCTCACGTTCTCCTGCGACTTGCGGGCGCTGCGTTCGAGCCGCGCCAATTCATGCTCGGCGCGCGAAAACTCGGGCGTCGGCACCGGGTCGAAATTACCCTGCCCCGACTGTTCGAGCGCATCGAGAACCCCGCCGAGGGTGATCGTCGCGATGTCGTGCGCCGGCATGAAACCCATGTCGCGGTCGTCGTCGCTCATCGGCACGGCGACCAGCTGTCCGGCCTGCACCAACTGATACAGCACGTCGTTGATGATGCGCGTAGGCAGTTCGAGATGGCGGCGGATCGTCTCGGTGGAGGTGGCGCCGCCCTTCTCGCGGAACTGGCCCACGACGGTGAGCATCATGGCCAGCCAGATCTTGCGCCGCTGCTCGAAGCTGATTCTCAGCGACTCGCGCTCCTCGCAGAAGCGAGCGACGTTCTGATAGGCGAACGACAACTCGCCGCCGAACAAGAGGATCTGCCACGAAGTCTGCATCCATACCAGAAACAACGGCAGCGCGGCGAAGCTGCCGTAGATGGCGTTGTAGGAGGTCATCCACCGCTGGACGTAGAGGTAGCCCCACTGGAAGAGGACGAAAGCCGTGCCGGCGATGAGGC
>JAIDKM010000298.1 GCA_029051915.1 Alistipes sp.
CTGCGAAGTGCAGACCTCGCAGCGACACCCGATCACCGGCACGCCCTGCGAAGTTCCCGTTCCCAAAAAGGTGAGTAGCATCCTTGCAAAATTAAGAATTAAAAATGAAATATTAAAAATTCGCACACGCTGCTTTCCTGCCGGCTCCGACCGGCGGCACCCCGAGCGAACGGGGCAACGGCAATCACCTCCCCCGAGACACAAAAAAACGCGCTGCCGAAGCAACGCGTTTCGAAAAAGCCGGAAAATCCGGTCTGCCGATCAGAATCCGCCTTCGATATTCCAGTAGAAGGCCCGGGAGCCCTGCATTCTGGTGGCGGCATCCATAGCCCGGAACGCCTCCATCAAGGGTTCGACCTGGCGATCCTCGACGATCGCCAGCACCGAAGCGTTCATCGAGGGCCACGCATGCGTTCCGTAGTGAGGTTCGCCGTCGACCGAACCGCGCCCCTCGGTCAGGGCCCAGCGGGTGAAGCCGCGGATACCCTGCTCGTCGAGGATCCGGTTGACGCGATCGGTCAGCGCCTGATTGTATGATAAGAATACTGCTTTCATGATCTTGACGTTTAATTAGTTGCTTCGGTCAGCCGGGTCTGCTTCTCGCGCTCCTTGCGCTGAGCCCGGTTGACCATGATCGAATAGAGCACCGGCACGATGAAGAGCGTGAGGATCGTCGAGAACGTGAGACCGCCGATGACGGCGATACCCATCGGCTGCCACGTCTCCGAACCGGCTCCCGTGCCGATGGCCAGCGGCAACATGCCCAGCACGGTGGTGAACGACGTCATCAGCACGGGGCGCAGACGGCTCTTGCCACCGGCGATCACGGCGTCGAAGACACCCGAGCCGCGTTCGATCAACAGGTTCATGTAGTCGACCATCACGATACCGTTCTTCGTAACGATACCCACCAGCATGATGGCGCCGATCAGAGCGATGAGCGACAGCGGCGTGGAAGTCATCCACAAGGCCAGGAAGACGCCCGTGAAAGCGAACGGAATGGTGAACATGATGATGAAGGGGAACTTCAGCGACTCGAACTGCGTGGCCATGACGATGTAGACCAGCACGACGATCAGCGCGAAAAGCGTCAGCAGGTCGCGGAAAGCATCGCCCTGATCCTCGACCGTACCGCCGATCTCGAGATCGACGCCGTCGGGCAGCGGATAGTCGGCGATCAGCTGCTGCATTTCGGCGATCACGTCGCCCAGCGCCACGCCGGCGCCGAGGGTCGACTGCACGGTGATGATGCGCTGGCGGTTCTCGCGCTGGATCTCGGGCGCGGCATACTCCTCCTGCACGCGGCCTACCTCCTTGAGCTTGACGGGCCGGCCCTGCATGTTGTAGAGCGTGATGTTCTCGACATCCTCGACCCGCGTGCGGAACTCCTCACCGTAGCGGACGATGATATCGTACTCGTCGCCGTCCTCGCGGTATTTCGAAGCCGTGAGTCCGTCGATGCGGTTGCGCACGGCCGTCGCGGCCGTCGCCCGGTTCATGCCGTAATACGAAAGGCGGTCGCGGTCGAAGACCACGTTGTATTCGGGGCGCAGGTCGTCGCGCGAGAGCTGCACGTCGCGCGTGCCCTCCAGTGCCGCGAGCTTCTCCTTGAGATCGTTGGCCACGGCGTTGGTAACGTCCATGTCATAGCCGAAGACCTTGATGTCGGCCGTGGCCGAACCGCTCATGCCGCCCGACATGCCGCCCGGCGTGATGGTATACTGCCGCACCTCGGGAATGTTGTCCAGCTCCTTGCGCAGCAAGTCGGAGATGGTGAAGATCGAACGCTCGCGGTCGCCGACGTCGGACAGACGCATGTTGTAGTTGATGATATGCGAACCGGTGGTCTGCATCGCCGCGAACGCATTGTCCGAGGAGTTGGCGCCGGCCGAAGCCGAGACGATCTCGATCTCGGGGAACTTTTCGTAGATGATGTCGTCGATTTGGCGGGCGATCTGCGAAGTGTACTCCATCGAGAGGTTCTGCTCCAGCTTGACGACGGCCGAAATACGGCTGTTGTCCGAGGGCGGGAAGAACTCGGTGGGCACCTGCGAGACCAGACCCAGCGAAGCGAGGAACAGAGCCATCATGCACCCGAAAGTGATGCGCCGGTGTCCCACTACCCACTGCAAAGCCCGGGCATAGGCGTCGTCGAGCCAGGCCAGCGCCCGGTCGATGGGCTTGTAAACGATACCCAACCCCTTGTAGTCGTGGACGCCGCCGTCGAGTTTCAACAGGTAGGCCGACATCATGGGCGTAAGCGTGATGGCCGCGGTGGTCGACACGCAGACGACGATCGTAACGATCCAGCCCAGCTCGCGGAACAGGATACCGGCCATGCCCGGCACCATCGTCAGAGGCAGGAACACGGCGACGACGACCAGCGTCGTAGCGATGACCGACAGCCACACCTCATTGGTGGCGTAGATGGCCGCCTCTTTGGGATTCGAACCGCGCTCGATGTGGGTCGTGATGTTCTCCAACACGACAATGGCGTCGTCGACGACCATACCGATGGCGATCGAGAGCGACGACAAGGAGATGATGTTGAGCGTCGACCCGGTGGCGAACAGGTAGATGAACGAACAGATCAGCGACACGGGGATCGTCATGCAGATGATGAACGTCGCGCGCCAACGTCCAAGGAAGACCATGACGACGAGCACGACGAAGATGAAGGCGTACATGATCGTCTCCGAGAGCGACCCGATGGCATCGGTGATCTCCTGCGACGCCTCGTAGATCAGCTCCATCTTCACGTCCTTGGGCAACGACCGCTGGATCTCGGGCAGACGGCTCTGGATCTCGTGGACGATGTTCACGGTATTCGACCCCGACTGCTTCTGGAAGATCACGCGCACGCCGCGCTTGCCGTTGACGCGTTCGTCCATCGTAGCCTTTTCGAGCGTATCGCGGATCTCGGCCACGTCGGTAAGCATCACGGTGCGGCCCCCGATGTTGGAGACCACGACCTTGCGCAGCTCGTCGGAGAGCTTGAACTCGCCGTCGGCCTTGATGTTGAAGGTGTTGTTGCCGATGTCGATCGTGCCGCTGGGGATATTGACGTTCTCGGCGGCGATGATCTGTCCCAACTGCTCGACCGACAACCCGTAGGCGTCGAGCTTCGAGGGATCGACATTGATCTGGATCTCGCGCTCGGGAGCGCCCACGACCGAGACGGCGCCCACGCCGTCGACACGGTTCAGCACGTTGACGAGCTTGTCGTCCAGGATCTTGTTGAGCGCCGGATAACTCTCCTCGGCCGTAACGGCGAGCATCATCACGGGGATCATCGACGTGGAGAACTTGAAGATCGTGGGATAGTCCACGTCGTCGGGCAGCTCGGACTGCACGCGCGAGACGACGTCGCGGATTTCGTTGGCCCCCTCGTTGAGATCGGAACCGTACTCGAACTCGACGGTAATCATCGAGACGTTGTCCTGCGACTTGGAGGTGAGCTTCTTGAGGTTGTTGACCGTATTGAGGTTGTCCTCCAATACGCGCGTAATGTTGGTCTCGATGTCGGCGGCATTGGCGCCGGGATACATCGTGATGACCGAAATCTGGGGAATCTCGATCTCGGGATACTGGTCCACGGCCAGATTCATGAGCGAGAACAATCCGAAGACGATCACGCCCACGAACAGCAGCAC
>JAIDKM010000299.1 GCA_029051915.1 Alistipes sp.
TCGCAGCAGCGGGAAGGTAACGAGCGTATAATCGCCCTCGAACTCCCTGCGGGTCTTCTGAATCTGCAACTGCTCGCCATCGAGCGGGCCGTAGAGCGCCTCCGCCGCGCGGCGGACCGCCTCCGAAATAAAGGTCTCGATATTCATGTCCATCTTTGGAATTTAATGCGCAAATTTAACGTTTTATTGCCAAATAACAACTACCTTTGCAAGCAAAATCGCCCTTTCACGATGAAGATCGCCGACATAGATCTGGGAGAACGCCCGCTGCTGCTGGCGCCGATGGAAGATGTAACGGATCCCTCGTTCCGATACATGTGCAAGCGCTTCGGGGCCGACATGGTATACACGGAATTCATCTCGTCCGACGGGCTGATACGCGATGCGGCCAAGTCGCTCAAAAAGTTGGAGATCGACGAAGCGGAACGCCCGGTTGGCATTCAGATCTACGGACACCTGATCGAACCGATGGTCGAGGCGGCCCGCATGGCCGAAGCGGCGAATCCGGACGTGATAGACATCAATTTCGGATGCCCGGTGAAAAAAATCGCGGGCCGCGGTGCCGGATCGGGCATGATGCGCGACGTACCGACGATGGTCGAAATGACGCGCCGAATCGTGGAAGCCGTGCGCAAACCGGTAACGGTGAAAACCCGCCTGGGTTGGGACGACGACCATAAGAACATCGAAGAGATCGCCCTGCGGTTGCAGGACGTGGGGATTGCGGCGCTGACGATTCATGGCCGCACGCGGGCTCAGATGTACCGCGGCGAGGCGGACTGGACGCTGATCGGCAAGGTGAAGAACAACCCGCAGATCCGCATCCCGATCATCGGCAACGGCGATGTGAATTCGGGCCCCCGGGCGGCGGAGATGTTCGACCGCTACGGAGTGGACGGTGTGATGATCGGCAGAGCGACCTACGGCCGCCCGTGGATCTTCCGCGAAGCGAAACACTACCTGACGACGGGCGAGGTGCTGCCGCAGCCGACGGTTGCGGAACGGGTGGCCATAGCAAAAGAACACCTACGGAAATCTCTGGAAATCAAAGGAGACCATGTAGGCATTCTGGAGATGCGGCGCCATCTGACCAACTATTTCAAGGGGCTGCCCAACTTCAAGGAGACGCGTCTCAAATTGGTAACGTCGCTGGATATCGACGAACTTTTTACCACGCTCGACCTGATCGGCGAACGCTGGGGCGACTACGATGTGAGCGAAGCCGTACCGGCGCCGCTGTCGCACAATCTGTAAAAGGCAAGCAGGGCGGAGAAGCGATCCGCCGGAACCGGATAAACGAAAATCCGGCGGTAGCGGCAATAAATACCGAGGAATTACGTTCTGTTTTCGACAAGCCGGGCACAGGCCGAACTCGATCAGGCTATGCCGAGGCAAAAAAAGTGTGAAAACGAACAGAATCCCGAAATCCCGTGAAAACCAAACTTATTGCGCTGCTGGTGTCAATCCTTGCAGGGACGGCGGCTGCACAGAATCCTGCACCGGACAGTCTGAACCGCACCCCCGGCCGCTCGGTGCGCATTCCCGACCGCTGTTTTGCCATCCTGGACTACAAACTCCCCCGCACGCGCATCGGTCTTGAAAGAAACCTCCATCGCATCCCGCGTCATCCAGGGCTGGATTCGCTCCTCTCCCCCACCGAAAAGGCCGAAGTGCTGGCCGAAATAAACGCCCGCTGCGATGCGTTGGGCAAGGACTCGCTGCTGACTTCCGACCTGTTTTGGGTCATGCGCCCCTATTTCGATCGCCTGCACCACGAAGACCCGCACTATCGGATAGTTGCCGTGGTTCATCCGGATAGTGCTGTTTACCCCAAGCTCGGGGAACGCCGCAAAGCGCTCCGACAAGTGCGGATGCCGGCTTTCAATCTGTTGCAGATCAACGACACGCTCATCGTCGACCGCTCGCTCGACCCGCAGTTCCGCCGCGGCGACCAAATAACGGCTATCAACGGCATTCCGGCCGCCGAATACCTCCGTTATGTTTACGACGACCGCCACACGGAACCCACGACCCTTCTGGCCAACTGCTTCTATAATCTCCTTACCGAACGCTTCCGCATCGACCTGCGCCGCGAGGGCGAAACGCTGACCGTCGAGACCCCGGGGTTCCCCTACCGCGAGACGCTTTTCCGACTAACGAAAGCCGAAGAGACCGAGGCCAACATCCGTACCTATGCCGATGCCGGGACGGGCTACATAGCTATTCCCAAGTTTTTCCCGAACAACAGCAGCCTGATCCGTATCGTACGCAAGGCGATCGTCGGCTTCCAAAAACAAGGACTGCACAACGTGATTCTCGACCTGCGGCGCAACCCGGGCAGCAACGGCCACGCGTTCGACGAACTGCTCTCGATATTCATCGACAAACCGGTGGTCGACTACTGTACGGGCCAGCGGGTCAAGGTGTCGAA
>JAIDKM010000003.1 GCA_029051915.1 Alistipes sp.
ACCTCTTTCTCCACGACCTGCGGGCCACGCTCATCCCGTCGCTGGCCATCGTCGTCTCGCTGGTGGGCACGTTCGCATTCCTTTATGTCGTCGGCTTCAGCCTCAACCTGCTGACGCTGTTCGCCCTCGTGCTGGTCATCGGCACGGTGGTCGACGACAGCATCGTGGTCGTGGAAGCCGTGCAGGCGAAGTTCGACGAGGGCTGCACCTCCGCCTACCGGGCCACGGTCGATGCCATGGGCGGGCTGACCTCGGCCCTGATGACCACGACCATCGTCTTCATGGCCGTATTCATCCCCGTGAGCTTCATGGGCGGCACGACGGGAACCTTCTACACGCAGTTCGGTCTGACGATGGCCGTCGCCGTCGCCATCTCGCTGCTCAACGCCATGACGCTCAGTCCGGCGCTCTGCGCACTCATCATGCGGCCGCGCGCCGATGCGGCGAGAGGCGAAAAACCGGGCTTCTCCGACCGCTTCCACTACGCTTTCGACCGTTCGTTCCGCCATGTGCAGCAGAAATACATGCGGGGCGTCTCGTTTCTGTTCCGCCACAAGAGAATCGCCGTCGGCAGCATCGTCGCGGCATGCGGTCTGCTGGTCTGGCTGATGAGCATCACCAAGACGGGCCTCGTACCGCAGGAAGACATGGGTACGATCAACGTCAACGTACAGACCTCGCCCGGCAGCAACCTGGAAGAGACCGACCGCATCATGGACCGCATCGAAGCGGCCATCCGCGACATTCCGCAAATCCAGATCTATTCGCGCGTTACGGGCAAGGATACCCGCCACAACCAGTCGGCTTCGGCCGGGTCGTTCTCCGTGCGGCTGAAAAACTGGAGCGAGCGCACCGGCAAAGGCGACGACATCGCATCGGTCATGGAGGAGATCTACCGCCGCACCGACGGCATCAAGGCGGCGCAGATCCGCGTATCCACCAGTCCGATGATCTCGGGCTACGGCCAGAGCGACGGCTTCGAACTCTATGTCCAGGACAAGAAGGGCGGCAGCGTGGAGGATCTGCTCGGATACACACGGGCCTTCATCGACGCCATGAACGCCCGTCCCGAGATATCGCGTGCCTACACCACTTTCCAGACCAACTACCCGCAATTCATGGTCGAGGTCGACGCGGCCCTCTGCAAGCGCAACGGCGTGTCGCCCACCGACGTGCTCAGCACCCTCGCGGGATACGTCGGCGGCAGCTATTCGTCGAACCTGAACCGCTTCACCAAACTCTACCGCGTCATGGTGCAGGCGTCGCCCGAATACCGGCTCGACACCGAAGCGCTGAACAACATCTACGTCCGCAACGCCACCGGCGAGATGTCGCCCGTTTCGCAGTACCTCACCCTCACGCGCGTCTACGGTTCGGAAAGCCTCTCGCGCTTCAACCTCTTCTCGTCCATCGCCGTCTACGGCGCACCGGCCGAGGGCTACAGCTCGGGACAGGCCATCGCAGCGATCGGAGAGGCGGCGAAAGCCGCCCTGCCCGAAGGCTACGGCTACGAATTCGGCGGCATGTCGCGCGAGGAAGCGGCGACGAGCAACACCACAACGATGGTCTTCGTCATCTGCATCGTATTCATCTATCTGATTCTCTGCGCTCTCTACGAGAGTCTGTTCATCCCGTTCGCCGTGATCCTCTCCGTGCCGTTCGGCCTGGCCGGCAGCTTCGTCTTCGCCCAGCTGTGGGGGCTGGAGAACAACATCTACATGCAGACAGGACTAATCATGCTCATCGGTCTGCTGTCCAAGACGGCCATTCTGCTCACCGAGTACGCCTCCGACCGCCGGCGCCAGGGCATGGGAATCGCCGCAGCCGCCACCTCGGCCGCCAAAGCCCGTTTGCGACCCATTCTGATGACTTCGATGACGATGATCTTCGGCATGCTGCCGCTCATGTTCGCGCAGGGCGTCGGTGCCAACGGCAACATCTCCGTCGGAGTGGGAACCGTGGG
>JAIDKM010000030.1 GCA_029051915.1 Alistipes sp.
GCCGGGTACATGGCCATGATCGGGAATGTCAGTCCGGAGAAGGTACAAGCCAGCACCGAATATCCGCCGCCTATGGAGAGCGACAGACGCAGGTTGGCCATCAACGAGACGATCAACACCGATATCGACTGGTAGCTCAGAATGAAAAGCAACGTACCGGCCAAGATCAGAGCGAGGCTGCCGTTCAACGGTACGCCCACGACCTTGAATATGATGACGAACATCACGAGCGCAAGCAGAAACATCGCCCCAGTGATCGGAAGCATTTTGCCTAACAGAGCCGCTCCTACCGAGTCGTCGGCCGTACGGAGCCATTCGCGGGCCGTGCTATGGCGAAGTTCCGAGCCGATCGAAAAGACCGTAGTCATGACGATGAAGATCAGCAACATCATGGGCATGAAACTCGGCGAGAGGTAGTAACCGTAGTTGATGTAGGGATTGAACAACACGTGTTTGTCGAACCGCACGGGTTGCAGCTGCGCCATCGCCTGCCGTTCGGTCAGGCCCTGCTTGGTGAGCAGCTGGATCTGGATGCCTGCCGTGAAAGTAGTGATCGCAGTCTGGATGTCTTTCGACAAAAGCCCGTTGACCGTGATATTCGTGCCCGAGATGTAGGCTTCCGCATGGGTCTGCCGGTTGCTCAGGATATCTTTCTCGAAAAAGGCCGGGATCTGGACGATGGCCGAGATGCGTCCTTCGCGCATCAGGCGCTCGCCCTCCTCCATCGACTGGATCCCGTAGGCCACCATCGCTGTCGGAGTCTCCTCGATCATCTCCGTCACCTTGCGCGAGAGGGCCGTGTGATCTTCGTCCAGGATGGCGATCGGGATGTCGCGCGCCACTCCCTTATGGAACAGCACCGCGAAGAACGCGAACGAGAGGAGCGGCAACAGGCACATCAACACGAAATACATCGGTTGATGCGTCAGTCGGTTCGTCTCGCGTCCGATGACGGCTCGGGTATTGCGCAGGAAGCCCATCCCCCCCCCTACTTTTTGAATTGATCCCAGTCGACCAACACGCTCATGCCCGGACGCAGCGTCTGCACGTTACCCACGGGCCGGGCCTTCACTGCGAACGTGCGGATGTCGAATCCGCCCTGTGTGCGGGTGGCGGCCCATGTGGCGAAGTCGGCCTGCACGGCGATGTAGGTTACTTCGAGCTCCACGTGGTAGTCCAGTGCCGGGATGTAAGCGTTCATGCGTGTGCCGGTCGAGATGTTCGGCAACATGGTCTCCTTGATGTTGAAAGTTACCCACATGTCGCTCGTGTCGAGGATCGCTACGACCGGATAACCGCTGCCGACCAGTTCGCCCTGCTCGGCGATGATCGTCGAAATTTCGCCGGTTACGGGAGAATAGACCATGGCGTCGCTGATGTAGGATTCCACCTCGTTCACGGCGCCCTCGGCCTGGCGCACTTTGGCTG
>JAIDKM010000300.1 GCA_029051915.1 Alistipes sp.
CTAATAATATCCTCCCGGACAAAAAAAATAGCACTTTTTTGCCAGAAAATTGTACTCCTGTTGCCGAATCGGCCCGAAACGGCGCTTTTTAGGCGATGGAAAGCCTTCGAACAAGGCTTGATGCCGATTTTTTTTGTCGGACGAAATACCCATAATTGGGGATTGTTCTTTTCTATAGAATCCCCTATCTTTGTTCATTCTAAGAAACCGAAACGTATGCGTCTGTCCGAGTTGAAGACCGGAGAATCGGGCACGGTTCTCAAGGTACTGGGCCACGGAGGGTTCCGCCGCCGGATCATGGAGATGGGCTTCGTCCGCAATCAACGGGGCGAGGTGATTCTCAATGCACCGCTCAAGGATCCGATCCAGTACCGGATCATGGGTTACAATATTTCGTTGCGTCGCAGCGAGGCCGAAATGATTCAGGTTCTCTCCGACAGTGAAGTTCCGGGGTTGGTGCCCGAGCGCCGGCCCGCCGTCGAAACGCAGGAAAACAGTTCGGCGTTCGACGAAATGGTGCATACGCGCAGCCACACGATCTGCGTTGCACTCGTAGGCAATCCCAACAGCGGCAAGACGTCGCTTTTCAACGCCATTTCGGGCGGACACGAGCATGTCGGGAACTACAGCGGCGTTACCGTCGGAGCCAAAAGCGGTGTACGTTACTATCGCGGATACCGATTTCAGATTACCGACCTGCCCGGAACCTACGCCCTCTCGGCCTATACTCCCGAAGAGCTCTTCGTACGAGCCCATATTGCCGGAGAGACACCCGACGTGATCGTCAATTCTGTGGTAGCCTCGAATCTGGAACGCAACCTCTATCTGACCACCGAGCTGATCGATATCAATCCGCGCATGGTTGTGGCTCTCAATATGTTCGATGAGCTTACTTCAAGCGGCGCACAACTCGATTACGAGAGTCTCGGGCGCATGTTGGGAGTTCCGATGGTGCCGGTCGAGGCGCGCAACGGTAAAGGTATCGAGGCGCTGCTGGATACGGTGATCGCCGTCTTCGAAAACCAGGACGAGCGAGTGCGCCATATTCATATCGGCCAGGGCTCCGTCATCGAGGAGGGTTTGCGCCGGCTCAACAGCGATATGAGCGAACATAGCGATCAGCTGCCCAAGACTTTCCCGCCGCGTTACTTTGCCATGAAGATGCTCGAAGGCGACCGGCAAGTCGGCGAGCAACTGCGTCGGTGCGAACGTTATCCTGTATGGAAGGAGATCGCCGCCCGCGAATCCGAGCGTATTGCCCGTGCTTTGGGCGAAGATGTCGAAACGGCTTTCGCCAACCAGAAATACGGTTTTATCTCGGGAGCCTTGAAGGAGACCTATACTCCCGGCCAGCGCGAGGAGGCCACGACTACGGCTCTGATCGATTCGTTCGTTACGCACAAGTTGTGGGGGTTTCCGATCTTCTTTTTCCTTATGTGGCTGATGTTCTGGTGTACGTTCTATCTGGGGGCCTATCCGCAGGCATGGATCGATACGCTGGTCGGCTGGATCGGTCAGGGAGTCGATGCGTTGCTTCCGCCGGGAGCGCTGCGCGATCTGCTGGTCGACGGAGTGATCGGCGGAGTCGGTGCCGTGATCGTTTTCCTGCCCAACATCATGGTGTTGTATCTGTTCATTTCGTTCATGGAAGACTCGGGCTATCTGGCCCGTGCGGCCTTCATCATGGATCGCGTCATGCACCGCATCGGACTGCACGGCAAATCGTTCATCCCCTTAATCATGGGCTTCGGATGCAACGTGCCCGCCATCATGGCTTGCCGGACGATCGAGAGTCGAAGCAGCCGGCTGATAACCATTCTGATTACACCGTTCATGTCATGCAGTGCGCGGCTTCCGATCTATATCCTTGTCGCCGGAACGTTCTTTTCGGCCCATGCCGGCCGGGTAATGACGGGACTTTATGTGCTGGGCGTGGTGATGGCTATCATTACCGCGAGGCTGCTGCGGCGCTTCCTTTTCCCGGTCGACGAAACGCCGTTCGTCATGGAGCTGCCGCCCTATCGTCTCCCGACGTGGAAAACAACGTTGACGCACATGTGGGACAAATGCGCGCAGTATCTGCGTAAGATGGGCGGCATGATTCTGATCGCCTCGGTCGTTGTTTGGTTCCTGAGCTATTATCCGCGTTCCGAAGAGCCGACGGTCGGAAATGCTACGCATTACGAGAATTCATATCTCGGCCGAATCGGCAAGGGCTGCGAGCCGGTGTTCAGTCCGTTGGGCATGAACTGGAAAGCCGGTGTGGCGCTCCTCTCGGGTGTAGCGGCCAAAGAGATCGTTGTCAGTACGTTGGGTGTGCTTTATGCCGAGAACGACGTGTCGGTGGATCCTGTTCCTGCGGAAGCTCCTCTTGACCATGAGAAAATAGCCGAGGATGCGTCCTCCGTCGAATCGGCAGCGCTCTCCCGCCGGTTGATCGCCAGCGGCGATTTCTCGACCGCTTCGGCGTTGGCTTTTCTGGTCTTCATTCTGCTCTACTTCCCCTGCATCGCTACTGTTGCTGCGATCGGCGCCGAGGCCGGATGGCATTGGGCTGTAGCCGCGATCATTTACGACACGCTGCTGGCATGGGCAGTCGCTTGGGGTGTCTATCATTTGGTTTTGTGGCTCTAACAATGGAGTGGCAAGATTATGCAGTCTGGGCTGTCGGCCTTGCGGTCGTCGCTGTTCTGCTATGGCGAGTAGGAGGTGCTATCTTCGGACACCGACGTGGCGGCTGCTCTTCCTGCCCCGATGTGCACTGTCCTATGAAGAAACGCAGCAAATAACGATCAGCCATCTTCGATAGAGCCCAAGTGCGGGAGTCGCGGCAAAAAATACTATCTTTGCACCGTCATGCGTGGAATATTCTGCATCTTGTTCTGCTGGCTGGTCGGCAATGCCCTCAGCTGGCTTACGGGCGGATTCGTCTCGGGCAACATTGTTGGAATGGTGTTGCTTTTTGCCGTATTATACCTGCGGTGGGTGGATTCCGAAACTGTACGTCCTGCCGCCCGCTTCCTGCTGGGAAGCATGGCACTCTTTTTTGTCCCCTACGGTGTCGGACTGATCGATTCGTATCACGTCATTTTGGACAATCTGTGGACGATCGTGATCGCCGGCGTGGTATCTACGGTTGCCGTACTTTATATAACCGGTCGTACATATCAGTTTATCAATCGAAAAAGAATGCAGAAAAATGAATAAGCTCATTGCGTCCGACCTCTTTCTGCTAACCTTGACGATCGGCCTTTTCTGCCTGGGCGGTATCATTTATCGCCGCACGCGATCGGCTCTGTTGCACCCGGTACTGCTCACGTTCGTGGCCGTGATCGTTTTTCTGCAGGCGACGGATATTCCTTATTCTCGTTATCGCGAAGCGACGCAAGTCCTGGATTTCGCTTTGGGTATGTCGGTCGTGGCGCTCGGCTATTTGCTGTACGAGCAGGCCGAGCGGCTCCGCAGGAGCTTCGTGCCCATCGTGGTCGCAACGCTCGTCGGATGCGTCGCAGGTGTATTGAGCGTGGTTTATACGGCCAAAGCATTCGGTGCCGAACGCATGTTGCTCCACTCCATCGCCCCCAAATCTGTAACGGTTCCGATCGCCGTATCGATTTCGGGGCCGCTGGGCGGCAACGTAGCCGTTACTTCGGTCGTAGTCTTCTGCGTGGGTATTTTCGGCAGTATTTGCGGGGAATGGATTCTCCGCCGCTGCGGCGTTCGGGATCCCGAAGCCCGGGGATTTGCGCTCGGAGCTGCAGCTCACGGCATCGGCACGGCGCGAGCGATCGAACTGGGAGCCGTCGAAGGTGCGTTGAGCGGACTGGCGATGGCACTTATGGGACTCGCTACGGCTCTGCTGACTCCGTGGATGGAAAAATTTCTCTACTAAATTTTAAAATCCTATAATAAATAGTTACTTTTGTGCTGGCCCGATCGAACGGCCCCAAAACAAGCTATTTATTATATGGAGTGGCTCGATTCCCTCTTTTTCGGTAACAGCATCGCGCATGCGGTACTGACTTTCTCGCTGGTTATCACAATCGGTATTCTGCTCGGCAAGATCAAGATCGCCGGTGTCTCGCTCGGCATTACATGGATCCTTTTCGTAGGCATTCTGCTCAGCAGCCTGGGCATGGGCGTCAACAACGAAGTGCTGCACTTCGTCAAGGAGTTCGGTTTGATCCTGTTCGTCTTTTCGATCGGGTTGCAGGTCGGGCCGGGTTTCTTCGCTTCGTTCAAACACGGCGGAATGACGCTGGTGTGCTGCGCCACGGCCATCGTGCTGCTGGGGGTGCTGACGGCTTACGTTCTGCACGTCGTTACCGGAACTCCGATTCCCACGATGGTCGGCATTCTCTCGGGTGCCGTAACGAACACGCCCGGACTGGGTGCCGCACAACAGGCCTATGCCGATGCGTCGGGTATCAACGACCCGACGATCGCACTGGGCTACGCCGTGGCTTATCCGCTGGGCGTCGTCGGCATCATCTTCACGATGATCTTCATCCGCTATGTTCTGCGCGTGAAATTCGAGAAGGAGAACGAGGGACTCGCCGCGCTTTCGCAGGAGCAGAAATTTGCCGACAAGGTTTCGGTAGAGTTCACCAACAAGATACTCGACGGTCGGACGGTGGAATACATGCGCGATCTGATCAACCGACAGTTCGTCGTATCGCGCGTCATGTCGGCCGCCGGCGAAATCTCGATGGCCGATGCCGATACTCCCATCCATTCGGGCGACCGGCTTTGCGTGATTTGCCAGGCTGAAGATACGGAGGCCATCGTGGCCTTTTTCGGGCGGCGTGTGGAGATGTCCGACGAGGAATGGGGAAGTCATACGCCTCACGGCGAGTTGATTTCGCGCCGCATTCTGATAACCAAACCCGAAATCAACGGCAAGAAGTTTTCCGATCTGCGTCTGCGTACCAAATACGGCATCACGCTTACGCGTGTCAATCGCGCCGGCGTAGATCTGATTCCCTATCAGGGTCTCGAGCTCCAGATCGGCGACCGCGTGATGGTCGTCGGATCGGAAAAAGCCGTAACGAAAGTGGCCGATCTGCTGGGCAATTCGCTCAAGAAGCTGGATCATCCCAATCTGGTAACGATCTTCGTCGGCATCGCGCTGGGAGTTCTTTTGGGGTCGATTCCGTTGCTGAACGTGCCGCAGCCCGTCAAACTGGGTCTGGCCGGCGGACCGTTGATCGTGGCGATTCTGATCGGCCGTTTCGGCACGCACTTCCATTTGGTTACTTATACGACCATGAGCGCCAACCTGATGCTGCGCGAAATCGGTATCGCGCTGTTCCTGGCTGCCGTGGGCATAGGCGCCGGCGACGGATTCGTCGATGCGATCGTCGGGGGCGGTTATCGCTGGATCGGATACGGTGTGATTATTACCGTGGTGCCGTTGTTGATCGTAGGTATCGTCGCACGGCTGTGGCTCAAGATGAATTACTATACGCTGATGGGCCTTATTGCCGGCGCAACGACCGACCCGCCCGCATTGGCCTATGCCAACGCTACGGCCGGCAACGACATGCCCGCCGTCGGTTATTCGACGGTCTATCCCGTCGTCATGTTCCTGCGGGTTCTCACCGCGCAGATATTCATTCTCTTTGCCCTCTGATGTTTTCAGCATATTCGAAAAAAGCCTTGTGTACAACAAGGCTTTTTTATTTTACCGGAGCGAAATTTGTTTATGCGCCCGCGGTTCGTTATCTTTGCAGTAATCAAGTTCTCGCCAAAGAACCCAAATAATGAAAGATATGGCTAAAGCAGTCAACATCGCCCGTTCGCACCGGCTGGACGGTACCGGAGAGTATTATTTCTCGCGTCGCCTGCGCGAGATCGCCGAAATCGAAGCGGCCACGGGCCGCCAGATCATCAAGCTCGCGATGGGCAGTCCCGATCTGCCGCCCCACCCCTCGGTGATCGAACGGCTGTCGAAAGAGGCCCAGCGTCCCGACGTTCACAAGTACATGTCTTACAAGGGCGAACCGATCCTGCGCAAGGCTTTCGCCGACTGGTATCGGAAATGGTATCGTACCGAACTCGATTACAATTCGGAGGTGCTGCCGCTCATCGGTTCCAAAGAGGGCATCATGCACATCTGCATGACCTTCCTGAACAAGGGCGACAAGGTGTTGGTACCCAATCCCGGTTACCCTACTTATTCTTCGGCCGTACGTTTGTCGGGCGGCGAGATGATAACCTACGCGCTCAATAAGGAGACGAATTTCTATCCCGACTTCGATGCGATCGAGCGTGCCGGACTCGATGGCGTGAAGATGATGCTTGTCAATTATCCCAACATGCCGACGGGCCAGACGCCCTCGATGGAGCTGTTCCGAAAGATCATCGACTTCGGTGCGCGCCATAATATTCTGATCGTACACGACAATCCCTACAGCTTCATCCGCAATGCCGCGGCTCCGATCTCGATCATGGAAGTCGAGGGTGCCCGCGAAGTGGCGCTGGAAATGAACTCCCTGTCGAAAGGACATTCGATGGCCGGTTGGCGCGTGGGTGTCGTGGTAGGCAAAAAGGAGTGGATCGACTCTATTCTGACGTTCAAGTCGAACATGGACTCGGGCATGTTCTATCCTATCCAGGCGGCGGCCGACACGGCGCTGGCTTTGGGCGAGGAGTGGTTCGAGGAGCTCAACGCCATCTATTATGGCCGCGAGAAACAGGCATATGCCCTGCTCGATGCGCTGGGATGCCGCTATCGCGAACATCAGGCCGGTCTGTTCGTCTGGGCCGAATTGCCCGAGGATTACGAGGGCGACAGCTTCTCGTTCTCCGACGAAGTGATGGAGCAGTGCGATGTTTTCCTTACGCCGGGCGGTATCTTCGGCTCGGAGGGTAAACGCTATATCCGCATCACGCTTTGCTGTCCCGAGGAGCTGCTCAAAAAGGCAACCGACAACGTTGTAGCCAAGTTCCGAAAATAGCTTTCGGCCCGACGAGAATAGAAAAGGCGCAACCTGCAATAGGTTGCGCCTTTTCATTGGAACGAAGTGCCGAGAATCTTCCGATAGGCAGGTTTGTCGGCGGGCTGATCGCAGAATCCCCTACTCTTCGACGATGCGGATCGAAAGAATCTTATCGCCCGGCCGAATATCATCGATGACGTCGAGTCCCTCCACGACCTTGCCGAAGCAGGTATGGCGGCCGTCGAGGTGCTGCGTATTCTCGCGGTTATGGCAGATGAAGAACTGCGAACCGCCCGTACCCTTGCCGGCATGGGCCATCGAGAGCACGCCGCGATCGTGGTACTGACGCGGTGCCGACGTCTCGCACTTGATCGTATAGCCGGGGCCTCCCGTGCCATCGCCTTTCGGACAGCCGCCCTGAATGACGAAATCGGGAATTACGCGGTGGAATGTGAGCCCGTCGTAGAAGTTGTGATTGGCGAGTTCTACGAAATTGGCTACCGTACCGGGAGTCTCGGCGGTGTAAAGTTCTGCTTTCATCGTCCCTTTCTCGGTGGCGATGACGGCGTATTGTTTCTTGTCGGACATATGTTGTGTGGTTTGTGATGAGACGGAGTCTGTTGCAGCAGCTTTTCGGTCGGCTCGCGAAAGGCAGGAGACGCATATGAGAAGCAAGAACGGGAGCAGGAGACGATTCATGGATTACGGATATTCGGTTTATCTTTTTTTTGTGGGCCGGAGTCTTTGCCCCGAATTCAAGTTCGGCTGAAAGGTGCGGGAGTCGAACGTGGCGAAGCCATCCTTATCGAGGAAGCGCCGCAGTCGTCCGCAAGGACGGTG
>JAIDKM010000301.1 GCA_029051915.1 Alistipes sp.
ATTTTTTAATTTCAGAGGAGCAGATTTTGCCATAACGCAGTCGACCCCGGATGGGACGTAGTCTCCTACTTCCCATCCGGGGCCGGCCAGGCAGGGCGAAAGATGCCCTATGAAATCGAAAAATTACGAGCCGAAGTTATCATACAGAATATTCTCCGGCGGTACTCCGAGGCTGTCCAGCATCTTGACTACCGAGGCGATCATCATCGGAGGCCCGCACATCAGGTAGATGCAGCCTTCGGGTTCCTCGTGGTTCTTCAGGTAGTTTTCATAGAGTACGTTGTGTACGAATCCGGCCGTGTACTTCACGCCCGCAGCGTCGGCTTCGGGATCGGGACGGTCGAGCGCCAGGTTCATCTTGAAGTTGGGGAACTCCTGCTCGATCTGGTGGAATTCGTCCAGATAGGGCGCTTCCTTGAGCGCGCGGGCTCCGTACCAGAACGACACGGGACGCTTCGTCTTCTCGGTCTTGAACAGGTGCATGATATGGCTGCGCATGGGCGCCATGCCGGCACCGCCGCCGATGAAGATCAGCTCCTGGTTGTCGGGCAGGTTGTCGGGCAGGAAGAATTCGCCGTAGGGGCCCGAGATCGTTACCTTGTCGCCCGGTTTGCGCGAGAAGATGTACGACGAGCAGATGCCCGGGTTCACCTTCATGAACGAACCCGTAGCCCGGTCGAACGGCGGCGTGGCGATGCGGATATTGAGCATGATGATGTTGCCTTCGGCCGGATGGTTGGCCATCGAGTAGGCACGGAACGTCGGTTCGGGGTTGGTCGTTACCAGATCCCACATCTTCATGTTGTCCCAGTCGCCGCGGAAACGTTCGTCGATCTCCATGTCCGAGAACTTGATCGCGTCGTACTTCGGAATGTCGATCTGTATGTAGCCGCCGCTGCGGAACTTGAGGTTCTCGCCTTCGGGCAGCTTCACCACGAACTCCTTGAGGAACGTCGAGATGTTGCGGTTCGAGACCACCGTGCACTCCCATTTCTTGACGCCCAGCACCGCTTCGGGCACCTTGATCTTCAGGTTCTCCTTGACTTTGACCTGGCAGCCCAGGCGCCAGTGGTCTTTGGCCATCTTGCGCGAGATGAATCCCGTTTCGGTCGGCAGGATATCGCCGCCGCCCTCCAGCACCTGGCACTTGCACATGCCGCACGAGCCGCCTCCGCCGCAGGCCGACGGCAGGAAGACCTTGTTGTTGGCCAGCGTCGAGAGGAGCGTGCCGCCGCTCTCGGCCGTGATGACTTTCTCACCGTTGTTGATGTCGATCGTTACATCGCCCGACGCCGTCAGCTTCGCCTTCGCAAAGAGAAGCAGAGCGACCAGCACGAGCGTAATCGCCAGAAAGGCGACGATCGCGATTAAAATTGTAGTAGTCATTTTTCGAATCTCTTTTTAAAGGGTTAGAACTGGATGCCCGAGAAGATCATGAAGGCGATACCCATCAGACCCGTGATGATGAATGCGATACCGGGGCCTTTGAGCGCCGCGGGGATGTGCGAGTAGGTCGTCTTCTCGCGGATGGCGGCCATCATCACGATCGCCAGCCACCAGCCCAGACCCGAGCCCAGACCGTAGACGATCGACTGCCACAGCGATTCGAGCTGCCCGGCGTCGACTTTCTGCTGCATGAAAAGCGAGCCGCCCATGATGGCGCAGTTCACGGCGATCAGCGGCAGGAAGATACCCAGCTGGCTGTAGAGCGTCGGCGAGAACTTCTCGACGATCATCTCCACCAGCTGCACGAACGCAGCGATCGTGGCGATGAAGACGATGAACGACAGGAAGCTGAGGTTCACCTCCGGAATCCCGGCCCAGGCCAGTGCGCCGGGTTTCAGGACAAATTGATAGAGCAGGTAGTTCAGCGGTACGGTCATGACCATCACGAACGTAACGGCGGCACCCAGACCGAGGGCCGTTTTGACGCTCTTCGACACGGCGATGTAGGAGCACATGCCGAAGAAGAAGGCGAAGACCATGTTGTCGATGAAGATCGACCGGATGAATATGTTCAACGATTCCATATGCTATCCTCCTATTTTTCCTGTAAGTCCTTGTTGCGCGAGCGGTGCACCCAGATGATGCAGCCCACGATGATGAGCGCCATGGGCGGGAAGAGCATCAGGCCGCAGTTGGAGTAGAATCCGCCGTCGGCCATGTACCAGCTCTCGGGCACGACGCGGTAGCCCAGCAGGCTGCCCGAGCCGAGGAGTTCGCGGAAGAAAGCCACGACGACCAGAATCAGACCGTATCCCAGTCCGTTGCCGATACCGTCGAGCAGCGCCGGCCACGGTTTGTTGGCCAGGGCGAACGCCTCGATGCGGCCCATGACGATGCAGTTCGTGATAATCAGACCCACGTAGACCGACAGTTGTTTCGATACTTCGTATACGTAGGCTTTGAGCACCTGGTCGACCAGAATCACCAGCGCGGCGATCACCACCAGCTGCACGATGATGCGGATGCGGGCCGGCACGCCGTTTCTCAGCAGCGACATGACCAGATTGGCGAATGCCGTAACGACCGTAACGGAGAGGGCCATGACGATGGCCGGCTTGAGCTGTACGGTAACGGCCAGCGCCGAGCAGATACCGAGTATCTGCACGATGACCGGGTTGTTCGCCGAGAAGGGCCCGGTCAGGTATTTGAGATTCTTGCTACTCATTGTCTTCTGCATTTTCTTCGTTAGACACTTCGGCGGTTGCCGTCTCTGCGGCCGCACGGCGCGCCCGGAGCAGCGGCAGATAGTGGCTCAGGCTCGTCCGGAGCATCGCCGTTACGCCGTCCGAGGTCTTCGTTCCGCCCGTGATGGCGTCGACTTCGTGGGCCGGATCCTTGGCTCCGCCCTTGCGCAGCAGCACCGAGACGAACTCGTCGCCTTCGAAAAGTTTCTTGCCGACGAATTGCGACTGGTATTTCGCCGTCGCAATTTCGGCACCCAGGCCCGGCGTCTCGCCCTTGTGGGCCATGATGATGCCGGCCACGGTATCCATGTCTTTTTCGAGCGCCACATAGCCCCAGATCGGGCCCCAGAGACCCGAGCCCGTTACCGGAATCACCACGCGGCCGTCCTCGGCTTCGAAGATCGGATAGCGGCCCGCATCGAACGAGCCTTGCAGGTCGTTGAGCATCGTAAAGACATCGCCGTCGTCGACCCGATTGCCCTGGGCATCGAGTACATGGCCCTCGACGAATTCGTCATAGCTGCGGTCTGCGGCCGAAAGCGACGCCAGGATCGACTCTTTTTTCTCGTTGAGTTCGTTGGCGTTCTGACGGGCTTGCAGCGACAGCGCGGCCACGGCCAGCAGCAGGGCCACGACGACGACCATCACCGTCGAATAGACAATAATATATAAGTTGCTGTTCGTATTGATCTTTTTCATAGTTGCGCCTCCTTATTTTGCCTGTTCGATACGTTTGTTTCGGCGCCGGATGTTGGCTTCGACCACATAGTAGTCGACCAGCGGAGCCAGCGCGTTCATAAAGAGGATCGAGAGCATCATGCCCTCGGGATATGCCGGGTTGACCACACGGATCAGCACGGCCAGCGCACCCGTCATCAGACCCACGATGTACTTGCCCTTGTCGGTCTGGGCCGAGGTTACGGGGTCGGTGGCCATGAAGACCGCACCGAACGCGAAACCGCCGACGATCAGATGCCACCACGCAGGATAGGCCGTTACGCCCGTCCACTCGAACACGTAGCCCATCGCCAGTCCGCCGACGAAGACCGAGATCATCGTCCGCCACGAGGCGATGCCCGTAAAGAGCAGGATCGCCGCACCCAGCAGAATCGCCACGGTCGACGTCTCGCCGATCGAGCCGGGGATGAATCCCAGGAAAGCGTCGAGGGCCGAGTAGCCCAGCGTGCCGTCCGTCGCCATGTGTTCCAGCGCCGTCGCACCCGAGAATCCGTCCACGACACCTTCGCCCGACTTCAGGCCTGCGATCCATACCTCGGCACCCGAAATCGAGGGCGTGTAGGCAAAGAATACGAAGGCACGCGCCAGCAGCGCAGGGTTGAAGACGTTCATGCCCGTGCCGCCGAAGACCTCCTTGCCGAATACCACGGCGAAAGCCGTCGCCACGGCGACCATCCACAGCGGAATGTCCACCGGCATAATCATCGGAATCAGCAGACCCGTTACCAGGAATCCTTCGTTGACTTCATGGCCGCGCGCCTGGGCGAAACCGAATTCGATGGCCAGACCCACCACGTACGACACCACGATGATGGGCAGTACCTTCAGGAATCCGAACCACAGCGAGGCCCAGAATTCGGGCGTCTCGCCGATCGACAGGCTGTGTTGGTAGCCCGTGTTGTAGAAGCCGAACAGCAGCGCCGGCAGCAGCGCCATGACCACGACGATCATCGTGCGTTTCATGTCGTTGCAGTCGCGGATGTGCGCACCTTTGGTCGTGGTGGTGTTCGGCACGAAAAGGAATGTCTCGAACGCATCGAACGTCGAGGCCAGAAAGCTCAGCTTGCCGCCTTCGGAGAAAGCGGGCTTGAGGTTGTCGATTATTTTACGCAGTCCCATCGTTATGCCTCCCTGATCATTAAGTTAATACCGTCG
>JAIDKM010000302.1 GCA_029051915.1 Alistipes sp.
CTTTACAGCTGGATCTACGTGCTGATTTCGCAGCAGCAGGCCGTGGAGATGGAGAATGAACGACTCAAGAACGAGAACCTGACGACGCGTTACAACATGCTTGTGGGACAGATCAATCCCCATTTCTTTTTCAATTCGCTTAACTCGCTGGCGATGCTCGTGCGCGAGAAACACGATGAGAAGGCGCTCGTCTATATCGATCAGCTTTCCTATACGTTCCGCTATATTATCCAGAACGGGCAGAATACCCTGATTACCCTCGGTGAGGAACTCGATTTCATCGAGGCTTACGGCTACCTCTTTAAAATAAGGTATGCCGACAAGTTTTTCTTCGACGTCGATGTGCCGGATGCTTATCGAGGCTGGATGCTGCCGGCGCTTTCGTTGCAGCCGCTTGTAGGCAATGCCGTGAAACACAATGCGATCACGAGGTCGAATCCGCTCCGTATAGCTGTACGGGTCGTCGGCGAGTGGCTGGAAGTCTCCAATCCGAAGGCGCCCAAACTGGAGCCCGAGCCGTCGACCGGCATCGGGCTGGAGAATCTGCGTAACCGTGTCCGTCTGATTACGGGGCGCGACATCGAAATCATCGACACCGCCGAGGAATTCACCGTGCGTGTGCCGCTTCAAACACCTGCCGTATGCTCCGGGCATTGATCGTCGAAGACGAAACGGCTGCCGCCGTCAACCTGCAAGCCATTCTTAAGGAGACGGCGCCCGACATCGAGATCGTCGCCACGCTCGAAAGCGTGGCCGAGAGCGTCGGCTGGCTGCAGAACAATCCGCAGCCCGACCTTTTGTTCATGGATATCCACTTGGCCGACGGCGATTCGTTCCGGATTTTCCGGGCGGTGGAGATCACGGCGCCGGTCATCTTCACCACGGCCTACGACCGCTATGCGCTCGAAGCATTCAAAGTCAGCAGCATCGACTATCTGCTCAAACCGCTCAACAGCGCTGATGTGCAGCGAGCCATCGACAAGTTCCGCCGGCTGACCGGCACCGAACGCAGCGACTACGGATCACGCGTCAAGGCGATGGTTGCGGGACGTGAGGAGACTTTCCTTGTCCATGTTCGCGACAAGATCATTCCTCTGCATCGCGACCGCATCGCCTATTGCTATACCTCCACCGAAAAAGTTACTGCGTATGGATTCGATGGCGAGGCCTATCCGCTCGACCGGACGCTCGAAGCGTTGCAGGCCCTG
>JAIDKM010000303.1 GCA_029051915.1 Alistipes sp.
TCTTCGGCTTCGTCGCGGCGGCCCTGACCCATCAGGGCTCCGATCTCTTTGGCGGCTTTGTTCTGGGCGGCCAGCGTGGCGTCCAGTTCGGCCTGAATCGCTTTGCGGCGGTCGTCGAGCGTCAGGATTCGGTCGATGACGGGCGCGGCGTCCACACCTTTCTTGGCCAGGCGGCGCACGGCGGCTTCGCGGTCATCGCGGATTTGCTTTATCGTAAGCATGATCGGAATGGTTGTTTTTACGATCGGCAAAATTACAAAACAATTCGGCAAGTGCGTGCATCTTCGGGCCGAAAATTTCCGAAATTATCTTACTTTTGCAGTGGATAAACTTCCATATCGCGCTTTCCATGAAACTCGTCGAATTGTTGGCTCCGGCCAAAGACTTCGCTTCGGCCGTCGCGGCCGTCGACTGCGGCGCCGACGCCCTCTATATCGGCGGCGCACGGTTCGGCGCACGGCAGGCCGCCGGCAACAGTTCGGAGCAGATCGCCCGCGTCGCCGAGTACGCCCATCGGTTCGGCGTGCGGGTGCACGCTACGCTCAACACCTTGTTGTGGGACTGCGAACTGGCCGATGCCGAGCGGCAGGCCCGCGAGTTGATCGACGCCGGCGTCGACGCCCTCATCGTGCAGGACATGGCTTTGCGGCGTATGAACCTGCCCGTCGAGTTGCACGCTTCTACGCAGGTCTCCGTCCGCTCGCCCGAGGTGGCGCGGTTCTTGGGCGAGGCCGGCTTCGCTCGGGTCATCCTCGAACGGGCCCTCTCGCTCGACGAGATCCGGAGGATCTGCGCCGCCACCGACGCCGAGGTCGAGTGCTTCGTCCACGGGGCCGTCTGCGTCGGGTTCAGCGGGCGGTGCTTCTTCTCCCGGGCGTCTTCCGGGCGCAGCGGCAATCGGGGCGACTGCAGCCAGCCGTGCCGCCTGCCGTGGGATCTGACCGACGGCCGGGGACATGCGTTCATCCGCTCGAAACATCTGCTCTCCGTGCAGGATCTGAACCTCTCGCAGCGCATCGGCGATCTGTTGGACGCCGGCGTCCGGTCGTTCAAGATCGAGGGACGGCTCAAGGACATCAATTACATCCGCAACGTCGTCGCCGCCTACCGCGGGGCCGTCGACCGGGCTTTGGCCGAACGGCCGGAGTTGCAGCGGTCGTCGGTCGGCATCGGCCGGCCCGACTTCACGCCCGACCCCGCCAAAAGTTTCACACGCGGCGAGTCCGAATACTTCTTCGGCGGCAAGCGCCCCGGCGTCGCGTCGTTCGACACGCCCAAGTCCGTCGGCGAGCGCATCGGGCGCGTCTCCCGGGTCGAGGGACGGGCTTTCCGACTGGAGCAGGATGCCGACCTCACGCCCGGCGACGGCATCTGCTTCATCCATCACGGACAGCTCGCCGGCACCCGCGTCAACAGCATCGACGGCAGCCGCATCGTCCCCAACCGCATGGAGGGCATCGTCCCCGGTACGGAGATCTTCCGCAACTTCGACCATCGGTTCAATAAATTACTCTCCGCCAGCCGCATCCGGCGTTCCATCCCGACTTCCGGACACCTCCGGATTTCGGAGAGCGGGATCGTGCTCTCCTATACCGATTGCCAGGGGATCTCGGCCTCCGTCTCCCGAGTCCTCGCCCCCGACCCGGCCAACGATCCCAAGGCCAACGCTGCCGCCTTGCGCGCGCAGGTCGCCCGCAGCGGCGACACGATCTTCTCGGTCGATGCCGTCGAGATCGAGGGCGGGCAGTGGTTCGTTCCCGCGTCGATGCTCTCCGAGTTGCGGCGCGAGGGGCTCGAAAAGCTCTCGCAGGCTCGGTCGGCTCTGCCGCGCCCGCATCGCATTTTGCCCGAGAATCCCGCGGCCCGCTACCCCGCTTCGGCGCTCTCCGCCGAGGAGAACGTTACCAACCGGCTCGCCGAGGCGTTCTATCGCGACCACGGCGTCCGGCAGATCGAGCCGCCCCTGGAGCTGGCCCGCAGCTTCGGCGGCGCCCGGGTCTTGCGCTCGGCCTATTGCATCCGGCGCGAGATCGGCCAGTGCCTGCGCGAACACCCCCGGTTGCGCGGCGACCTCTACCTCGAACGGGGTGCGCAGCGTTTCCGGCTGGAGTTCGACTGCGAGCATTGCGAAATGAATCTGATTTGCGAAAAATAGACCCATGCAGGAACAGTTGACCCCTCTTTTTCAGGATTACGAGTTGATCGACACCGGTCATTTCGAGAAGCTCGAACGTTTCGGCCGCTACATCACGCGGCGTCCCGAGCCGCAGGCCATCTGGCGGCCTTCGTTGTCGGAGGAGGCGTGGCGGCAGGCCGACGCAGCTTTTTTGCGCGATGCCCGCAGCGACGAGCGGGGCCAGTGGCGCCTGCGGCCCGGCGTCCCCGACCGGTGGTCGGTCGGCTACGATCTGCGCGGCCGGAAGCTGTGCATGCGGCTGGGGCTCACGTCGTTCAAGCACGTGGGCATCTTCCCCGAGCAGGCCGCCAACTGGGACTTCATCTTCGACAATTGCCGACGGCTGTCGACGGCGGGCCGGACACCCCGCGTGTTGAACCTCTTCGCTTATACGGGCGGGGCTACCCTCGCTGCCCGGGCCGCCGGAGCCGAGACCACGCATGTCGACTCCGTGAAGCAGGTCGTTTCGTGGGCCCGCGAGAACATGGAGCTCAGCGGGCTCGACGGCGTAAGGTGGATCGTCGAGGACGCTTTGAAGTTCGTGCAGCGCGAGGTGCGGCGCGGCAGCCGGTACCACGGCATCATCCTCGATCCGCCGGCTTACGGACGCGGCGCCAACGGCGAAAAATGGATCTTGGAGGACAACCTCTGCGAGATGCTCGAATGTTGCGCACGGTTGTTGGAGCCCGCCGGGGCTTTCCTCGTCTTGAACCTCTATTCGATGGGACTCTCCTCCACATTGGCCCGCACGGCCGTCCGGCAGGCTTTCGGCGCTCCGCTCGACGAGCAGTGGGGCGAGTTGTGTTTCTCCGACCGCGGCGGCAAGCAGCTGCCGCTGGGTACTTACTATCGCTTTACAAGATAATCGATTCGGATATGACTTTCCTGACCTTGATTTTCGGCGCCTTGAGCGGTTGCTTCCTCTCCGTCTTGGTGGGGCTCGTCGGCAGTCGCCGCCGCATCGGCTTCGGCCTGGCGTTCTTCGTCAGCCTCCTTTTCACTCCGTTGGCGGGGCTTGTCGTCGCTTTGTTGAGCGATCCGTTGCCTTGTTCCGACCGGCGTTGGGGGTGTTTCGGGACGTTGTTCGCTTTGTTGGGATTCTTCTTTCTGGTCTGCTTCCTGTTGTTGCTCGCCGGGGTCTTCGCCGCTTAGCATACATAGTATATCAGCACACCGGCCGCCGCCGACAGGACGATCAGCAGAATCGGGTTGACCTTGCGCCACGAGCCCAGGAATACGGCTGCAAAGAGCGCCCAGCTCCAGCCGTCTATGAAGTTGCGGTCGTCTTCTCCGCCGCCGCGGGGGAATATCAGCAGCAGGGCCGCCGCCGCGATCATGCCGATGACCACCGGGCGCATGCCGCGCATGGCTCCTTCGACCCAGCGGTTGCCTTTCAGGCGCAGGAAGAAGCGCGCCACCAGAATCATCAGCGTCAGCGACGGCAGGCAGACCGCCAGCGTCGCGATCATCGAGCCCAGCACGCCGTACCACGGATCGCCCAGCCGCATGCCCACCGTGTAGCCTACGTAGGTCGCCGAGTTGATCGCGATCGGCCCCGGCGTGATCTGCGACACGGCTACGATATCTGCGAATTCGGCGTTGGTCATCCAGGCGTGTTGCACCACCACTTCGTTCTGAATCAGCGAGAGCATGGCGTATCCGCCGCCGAATCCGAAGAATCCGATCTTCAGATAGCTCACGAAAAGTTGCCACAGAATCATCGGCGGCCTCCTTTCCGTTTCGCGACCGCCAGTTCCCAGGCGATTCCCGCCGCGGCTGCGGCCGCCAGTACATAGATCGGCGACCAGCCCAGTCCCCAGATCGCCAGGGCCGCCGCCGCGATGACTGCGAGCTGCGGCCAGCGCATGCCGCGCGAGAGCGAGATCACCGGGCCGACGATCAGCGCCACCACCGCCGGACGCATTCCCTTGAACGCCGCATCCACCACCGGATTCTGCCGCACGTTCGCAAAGAACAGGGCGATCAGCAGGATGATCGTGAACGAGGGCAGGATCGTGCCGGCCAGCGCCGCCGCGGCTCCCCGCAGCCCGCGTATGCGGTAGCCTACGAATACCGCCGTGTTGAGCGAGATGGGCCCCGGCACCGACTGGGCCAGGGTCAGCAGATCCAGAAATTCGCGCCGTTCGACCCAGGCCCGGCGGTCGATCACTTCGCGTTCGATCAGGGGGATCATGGCGTAGCCTCCGCCGAAGGTGAAGGCTCCGATCTTCAGAAACGAGGCGAAGATGGTCAGAAGCATCGTTATTCGCGTTTTTTGTGTCCCAGCAGGGTGCGTATTCCGTCGATGAAGATCATCGGGTGGGTCGGGGCTCCCGGCAGCCAGAGGTCTACGGCGTGGCGGTCGAAGAACGTGCGGTCGACCGCCCGGCTTCCGGCAAACAGACCGCCCGAGCAGGCGTCCGTGCCGCAGGCCACCACGATCTTGGGCTCGGCTACCGCTTCGTAGCAAATTTCGAGCGCTTCGGCCATGTTGGACGAAACGGGGCCCGAAACGACTACTCCGTCGGCATGGCGGGGCGAGGCCGTGAAGCCCACTCCGTAGCGGCCGAA
>JAIDKM010000304.1 GCA_029051915.1 Alistipes sp.
AGCGGGAACGTAGTATACAACGTACCGCAGAGTTTCAACTCGATGGCAGCCGTGCCGTCGTCGATGTAGAGCGACTTGTAGACGTTGCCCTGGGCATCGCTGGAAATGACCTTGCCCTTGATATAGTAATCAGCAGCAGCCTCCCAGAATTTCAAGTTACCGGGATCGGTCTCGTACCCGGCCTCGATTTTCGAGGAAGGAGCTCCGAGCTTGAGGGTTTTGGTATCGCTCCAGCTACCGTTGCTGCCGGTATTGCTGAGTCCGCCCAACGCACTGAAATTGTCGACATAAGCCTGCTTGAGCTCCTGAATCGTAATGAGTGTCAGCCCCTGCGACTCCAACTCCTCGTCGTTCCAGATTTTGGCGGGAGCGGGCGTATCGAAATCGTTGTAACATCCTGCGAGAAGGATGCTGCAAACCGCAGCCAGAAATATTTTACTGTTTTTCATATTGCGTAATCGCTTTTCGATGTTAGAAACGGAAATAGACATTCAAGTAATAAGTAGCACCCAACATGTAGAAGTACTTCGAATCGAAGCGGGTGAACTTGACGCCCTCCGGCGTACGTACACGGCGCAGACGCATCTGCTCATAACCGCCCGTACGGATGTTCTGGTCATTGAGGATGTTCTTCACCTCGAGACTGAAGCCCAACATATACTGGCGATGGATGTACCAGTTCTTACCGACGCTGGCGCTCAACGTATAATAACCGCCGAATTTCTCCTGAGCCCGCATCTGCTGGATACCCTGAGCGGCCTCCTTCATGGCAGCGATATCCTTATCGGGCCTGTTTGCCTGGTCAATGATGATGTTCTCATAATATTGAACAGCCTGCTTCGTCCGATAGAGCGGGTTCATCGAGAGGTAGAGGTTATCGTAGTAATTGAAGTTGACCGAAGCGAACCAGTTATAGGGGCCGCGGTAATCGATACCGACATTGAAAGCCAACTGCGGAGAACTTTCGACGTGGAAACCTTTCCAATCAACCGTTTCACCGGGCTCGGAAACGATCTTGTCGACGTTGTCGATGGTCTGGATGAAGTCGGGATTCGACGTATAGGTATAATCGCCCCAGCTGACGGCGCCGACAGCCGAAATACCGTTCCAGATAGGCACGGAGACGGCAGCCTCGATGCCATAGTAGCGCTTGTCGATGCCGCTCATGGCGAAGTTGGTGAACGACCGCTCGACGTCGTCGTAGAACGAAATGACTTTGGTCTGGTTGGCCATCGTGGTATAGAAACCCGATACGCGAACCTTGAGATAAGGCAAGTTGAGATTATAAGTCAGATCAGCGCTGAAAACCTGCTCGGCGGAGACTCCGGGAGTCGTGGTGTTGCGGGCTGTCTCATATACAAATCTCAGAGCCCACGACACGGCCTCCAAACTAGTATGACGTCTTATGCTTGAAA
>JAIDKM010000305.1 GCA_029051915.1 Alistipes sp.
GGTATATGCGGTGGAAGGCAACAGCAACACCTATGGCAACCACTGGTTGTGGACGGTGCGTTCGACCAACGCCGAAATCCTGTCGGTATACGGCTCGCTCTATGGTACCATCGGCGACTGCAACTTCTTTCTGGATCGCATCGGCGACGTGATGGCGAAAGAGACGAACGACGAGCGGCTCGACGTACTGAATGCCTATACGGGCGAAGTGTATGCGATCCGTGCGCTCTGCTATTCGGAGCTGCTGAAATGCTTCTGCAAGGCCTACGATCCTGAAACGGCCGAGCAGGAACCGGGCGTGGTGCTGCGCACGAAATATTTCGAGAAGGAACCCGCCCGCCGCGCCTCGCTCTACGATTCGTATCAGTTCGTGCTGGAAGATCTTGCGAGAGCGGAAGAACTGCTGTCGGACGAAGATGAAAACAACGAGAGCAACGCCGTATTCTTTACGCTGGCGGCGGCCGAAGCGCTCCACGCTCGCGTAGCCCTCTACATGCAGGACTGGGAGACGGCCATCGAATATTCGTCGAAACTGATCGACGGCCGCAGCCATCTTTTCGAGCTGGCGAACGCCCGGACGGCGATCACGTCGAGCGGTCTGACGGCGTTCGACTACATGTGGTTCTACGACGAGAGCCCGGAAGTAATTTTCCGCATCTATCTTCTGACGACCGACTCGTCGGGGTTGCTGGGTTCGGTGTTCCTGAACTACAATCGCGACTATACCTATTTTTATCCGGACTTCGTGCCTGCGCAGTGGGTGCTCGACGCCTATGACAACAGCGACCTGCGTTATGCTGCTTACTTCGCGGACAAGAACAACGGCATCGTTATCGGCTATGGCAACGGGATGGAGTGGCCCCTGCTGGTGAAGTATTACGGCAACCGGACGTTCATTCAAAACTACCGGTTCCATGTCTGCATGCCCAAAGTCTTCCGACTGGCGGAACAATATCTGATCCGTGCGGAAGCCTACTGCAACCTCGCCACGCCCAACTACTCGGCGGCGAGCAAGGACCTGACGACGCTGCGCCAGAGCCGCTACTCTTCGGGCGGCACGCTGAACCTGACGCAGAACAACTGGCTGGAACAGATCTCCAACGAACGAGTTCGCGAACTCTACATGGAAGGATTCCGCCTGCACGACCTCAAACGCTGGGGCATGGGCTTCGAGCGCCGCAAGCAGAGCTTCGCCCAAGAGGAAGGCAGCACGCTGAAGATCGAAGGCGACGATGCGCGGATGGTATGGCCGATCCCGCAGCATGAACTGGAAGCTCCGGGCTCGGAGATCGAACCCAACGAGAGCAACAACTAAGCAACGAAATCAACAGACGATCATGAAACGAATCATAACGGCAATCATGGCAGCGGGATTTCTCGCCGCTTTTGCATCGGGGTGCGATCGGGAACATACGATCTACTCCGACGCCGAGTACGTGATGTTCGCCGACACGATGTCGGTGCACATGGTACCCGACGAAGACGACTACTACTTTCCGGTGAAGGTGGCGGCGACCACGGCGTGCAGCTACGACCGCACGCTGGGCGTGGAGATCATCGACAAGGAGAGCAAAGCCATCGAAGGTGTGCACTACAGTCTGAAATCGAGCACGATCACCATCCCGGCGGGAAAACTTGCGACGGAAGTACTGGTGCACGGCTATTACGACAAACTGGAACGGGCCGACACGATGGACTTCCGCCTGCGGCTGGTGATGCCGGAACAACTGGAATGGGGATTCTACGGCAACAGCACCCATGTGAAGATGGTGAAAAGCTGTCCCTTCGTACTGGAAGAATACACGGGCTGGTGCCTGGCGACGTCGCTGTTCCTGCGCTCCTATCCGGGCGTGGAAAACACGAGCATACAGCGTCTGATCCGCACGGAAAAACACCCGACGGAAGAAAACACGGTGATTCTGAAAAACTGGCTGTTCACAGGGTATGACGTGAACCTGCGATTCGATCCTTCGGATCCGGCAAATCCGACGGTGTCGATGGATGAGGATCAGGTGATCAGCAACGAACTGTCGGTATTCGGAATAATCCGCGGCGATGACAAGATTCTGGTAACGACCTCCCCGGCCTATGTATCGTCCTATAGCTCGTGCGGGCATTTCGTAACGCTTTGGGGCAACTTCTATGTGAAGAATCTGGGCTCGATGGTGGGCTCGATCGGTAATTTCTACAACGTAATGGAGTGGATCAGCGACGAAGAAGCCGACCGACTCCAACGCGAGGAAGGCATGTAATTCGGGAAACGGCAAAAACGCGTTCTCTTTAATTTATAGTGTTTAACGAAAAGTCAAAAATCATGAAAAAGAACTTTTTGCATTGGGCAATGCTGCTGACCGCAGGTCTGGGCTTTGCGTTGGCATCCTGTTCCGATTCCGACACGGAGCCGGAAGCACCTGCCGAAATCCCCGTTTTCCCGGAAGCCGTAGAAGCTGCCATCGTCCCCGGCGACAGCTACACGCTCACCTTCGAAACCAATATGAAATGGGAAGCCTCGATCCCGGCAAGCGCCTCGCAGGCTTTCTATATCGAGGACGGAGAACATAAAGTACTGACCCAGTCCGGTGAAGCCGGCAAAGCGGAAGTTACGATCGGAACCTATGAAATAGAGAACTTCGACGAAACGCCCTCTTGCGAGGTAACGCTGACCGTGGGCGGAGAATCGAAAGTGATCGCTACGCTGACGATCACCAAGCAGGAACGTACCCTGGCGCTCTACACCAGCCGGATGGAAGACGGGGACTTCGTCTACAGCTCGTCGGAAGACGGTCTGAGCTACGCATACAACGAAGAGCCTGCGGAGACGATCGACCTGGCATGGCCGGAGGCTCGCTCGGGCTACATGCACCCGATCATGGTAGAGGCCAACTTCGCATGGCGTCTGGCCGAGAAATCGGAGTGGCTCGTCGAAGAAGACTACACGGGCGAAGCCGGCCAGGTAGAAATCCTGCTGAAGGCCGATCCGACGAAATATCCGCTGGACGGCGACAGGGAGGGCAAGTTCGTCCTGTGCGCCCGCAATAACCCGGATCTGAAATACGCCTACACGGTAACGATTCCGGCTTGCCGCGACTATTACAACGTATCGGGATTCGTGGCTCAGACGCGTTTCAACGCCAAAGGCAAGTTCTTCAGCGCCGGCAGCAGCTCGGCAGGAGCATGGGTCGACGGCGGAGCGCACGGCGACATCGTATGCGCCGAAGAACCCGTTATCTTCAAATTTGCTCAGGTAACGGAAACGGGCGGCAATACTTTCTTGGAAGCAGACGAAAACGGTTCGACGAACTGGTTGAAGATCGAAACTACCGTATCGAATGCTGAGAACGTGCTGAAAAATTACCGCTACAATATCACGGTAGAAGAGAACGCCGGCGATGCCCGCGATGCTGTGATCGTAGCCCTGCCTGCTTCGGTAGCAAAAGGCCTCGAAGCATGGGAACTTGCCGATTATGATATCAAGGAGGAGTATCAGCCGTACGTTCTGACGCGTGTGAACCAGGCGGCGAAACCTGAACTGGTGTCGGCTGTGAATCCCGAGGGTATGGCCGAGGTAGGCGCAGCGCTCGAACTGCTGAATGTCGAAGAACAAGGCTGGGTACTGGAAACGCTCAGCGTAACGAACGGCTTCCAGCTGACCTATACCAAAGAATGGTCGAACGAAGTTTCGACGCTGGAACT